>JBIKMK010000439.1:0-4338 GCA_044359315.1 Bryobacteraceae bacterium
TGGCGCATGATCTGGCTCCGCTGGTGATCCATGGCAACTACCTGATCAACCTGGCGTCGCTGGACCCGCAGATCCGCGCTAAGTCCATCATCGCCTTCCGCGGGGAGCTGGAACGCGCCCGCCTGATCGGAGCCGAGTACCTGGTGATCCATCCCGGCAGCTATAAGGATCAATCCGTGGAGCAAGGGATTGGTTCCTTCATTGAAGCGCTGGCGGAAGCGGTGGAGGGTCTGGAGGCGGGCGGGGTGACGCTGCTGCTGGAAAACACGGCGGGGCAAGGCAAGGCGCTGGGCAGCCGGTTGGAAGAACTGGCGCAGATGAGGCAACTGGCCCTGGAGCGCACGGCGCTGCGGATCGGCTACTGCATCGACACCTGCCATGCGCTGGCGGCGGGCTACGACATCGCGCAGGAGGAGGGACTGGCACTGACGGTCGAGTTTCTGGATCATCTGCTGGGCCTGGGCAACATTCCGGTGATCCACGCGAATGATTCGCAGGGTGCGCTGGGCTCGCACCTGGACCGGCATGCCAACATCGGCCGGGGCCAGATTGGGGAAGCTGGCTTTGGACGCATCATGCAGCATCCCCAGTTGCGGGAGAAGGCTTTCATTCTGGAAACGCCGCAAGACGACGGCGCGGATCGCCGCGATATCGCGATGTTGAAGCAACTGGGCGCCCGTGGCCGCGCGTCGGCGGGCCCTGATGCGTCAGAATAGTTCGGCATGGACTGGCCTCGCTGCTCTCGTTTTCCATTTGGGTTGCTGAATCTGGCGGCCACCGCCGCTTTGTTGCTGGCCCCGACGGGCACGCTGTGGGGACAAGCGCCACCGGCCAATACGCAGCAGACTTACGAGAAGCTGTGCGGCGGCTGCCATGGTGCGGATGCCCGGGGCACGCAGCAGGGTCCCGGGCTGGCGGGTAATCCGGGAGTGCGGCGGCGGTCCGCGGCGAATCTCCGCAACGTGATCCAGAAGGGCATCCCGGCGGCCGGCATGCCGGGGTTTGACCTGCCGGCGGCGACACTGGATTCGCTGGTGGCGCTGGTGGCTTCGTTGAACGCCGTGGCGGCAGAATCGAAGGTGGCCGGCGACCGGGCCGCCGGGCAGGCGTACTTCCAGGGCGCGGGCCGCTGCGGGACCTGCCATATGGTGCATGGCTCCGGAACAGCGGTGGGGCCCGATCTGACCAACATTGCTCGCGAACTGACGGTGGACCAGTTGCGCGACGCGCTGCTGACACCCAGCGCGCGCATCGCCTCCGGCTACGGCCTGGTGAATGTCCAGCTGCGTTCCGGTGGCCGCCTACGCGGCTTTGCCCGGAACCGGACGCGGTTCCATCTGGCAGTGCAGGACCTCCAGGGTCAGTTGCACCCGCTGGCGCTGGACCCGGCGACGCGGGTGACGGAGGAGACCGCTTCGCTGATGCCACCGGTGAAAGCGTCGGCGGCCGAGACTCAGGATCTGATCGCTTATTTGAGCAGCTTGACCGGGGTGAAATCAGTGGCCGCGAATACACCCGGACCCATCGTGACCGCACCGGCGGCGGACCGTGGGGGCATTTCGTTTGAGCAGATTCTCAACCCGCCCGCTGGTGATTGGCTGACTTACAACGGCCAGTTGAGCGGCAACCGGTATAGCCCGCTGAAGCAGATCAACGCGGCCAACGTGGGGCAACTGCGCCTGAAGTGGAGCTTCACCATTCCGCTGTGGACCCAGTTTCTGCCCGACACGCCTTACTTCCGGGAGAACATGCGGTACTTCGGGCTGGAGACAGTGCCGCTGGTGACGGGCGGCATCATGTATGCCACGGGGCCCAATCAGGTGTTTGCGCTGGATGCCCGCACGGGACATCAGCTGTGGACCTACGCGCGGCCGCGGACGCCGGGCCTGGTGTCGGACCCATCGCTGGGCACCAACCGGGGGGTGGCGATCCTGGGCAACAACCTATTCATGGTGACCGACAATGCCCACCTGATCGCGCTGAACCGGACGACCGGCAAGCTGGTGTGGGAAGTGACGATGCCCGAGGAATTGCAGAAGTACGGGGGCACGGTGGCGCCGTTGATCGTGAAGGACATGGTGATCGCGGGGGTGGCGGGCGGCGATTGGGGTATCCGTGGCTTTCTGGCCGCCTATAAGGCCTCGACGGGAGAGCGGGTGTGGCGGCACTGGACGGTCCCTATGCCGGGTGAGCCGGGCTTTGAGACTTGGAAGGGCAATGCCTACCCACTGGGGGGCGGGGCGACGTGGCTGACGGGTTCCTATGACGCGTCCACGGACACGCTCTATTGGGCCACGGGCAACCCCTGGCCGGATTCTGACGACCGCGAACGCGGCGGCGACAATCTGTATACCAACTGCGTGCTGGCGCTTGATCCAGCCACGGGGAAGCTGAAATGGCACTACCAGTTCACCCCGCACGATGTCCACGATTGGGACGCGACGGAGCCGAACGTGCTGGTGGACACGGTCTATCGGGGCAAGCCCCGAAAGCTGCTGCTGCATGCCGACCGCAATGGCTTCTTCTACGTCTTTGACCGGACGCAAGGGGAACTGCTGCTGGCGAAATCGTTTATGCACCGCGTGACCTGGGCCACCGGCATTGGGGCCGATGGCCGCCCCATGCTGGCGCCACCTTCTGAACTGAACTGTCCGGACCATGCCACCAACTGGAACGGCACGGCCTTTAGTCCGGTGACGGGGCTCTACTACGTGATGGCCAGCGAGAAGTGCACGGTGAAGCTGGCCCCGGGCAACTGGAAAGCGGCGCGTCCGCCCGATGACCCGGGGGCCAAGTATCTGCGCGCGATCAACATTGAGACCGGCCAGATCGCCTGGGAGACCCCGCAGGTGGGGCCGATCGACGGCAAGCGCGTGGCGGGCGTGCTGGCCACTGCCGGAGGCATTCTGTTTTACGGCGACCCCAGCGGCTATCTGGTGGCGGCCGATGAGCGGAATGGCCGGACGTTGTGGAGCATGCCGCTGAACGCCACCATCAAGACCTCGCCTATGACCTATTCGATTGACGGTGAGCAGGTAGTGGTGCTGGCCGTGGGGTCCAACCTGATGGCCTTCAGCCTAGGGTCGGCCACGACAACCGGCCGGTAGCGCGCCCACCACTGATAGTTCCAATATGACTGAATCCAATACTGCTTAATGCAGTCTCATCGAATTCGCAGACAGTTATTTCTGAAAATACCGCTCTAGGTCTTTCCCCGACGTCCGATACGGCTACTAGAGCGACAGGGACCTTCACGGTTCATGTGCTCACATTCGTATGCGGACCATTGACGATCACGCGCCTTCCTCTGAATCCAACGGTCTCCGTGCCGTCACGGAACAGCCTGCGTCATCGCGGACTTCGCCCAAGATCCTGATTGTGGACGACACGCCCACCAACATTGAGTTGCTGGACAACGTGCTGCGGGCCGAGGGGTTCCGCACTGTTTCGGCGACGGACGGCAGTTCCGCACGGGCGTTGGGACGGGTGGAACAGCCGGATCTGATTCTGCTGGACGTGATGATGCCGGGCGAATCCGGCTTTGAAACCTGCTCCCGCCTGAAATCCGACCCCACGACATCCGATATCCCGATCATCTTTCTCTCCGCTCTGGATGATGTCAAGAACAAGGTGACGGGACTCAAGATCGGCGGCGTGGACTACCTCTCAAAACCCGTGCATGGGGAAGAGGTGCTGGCGCGCGTCCGCGTCCATCTGCGGATCAACGAGAACAACCGGGCACTGGTGCGGGAGCACCGGGCACGCCTGGAAAGCTTGCGGGAGGCGCAGCAGGCGATTCTGGTGCGGCCGGAAGACTGCCCGGAAGCCTCGTTTGCGATCTACTACAATCCGCTGGAAGAAACGGGCGGCGACTTTTACGATGTCGTGCCGGTGGACGCGGATGTGTTTGGCTATTTCGTTGCTGACGTCAGTGGGCACGGAGCCAGCGCGGCTTTCCTCACGTCAGCCATCAAGGCGCTGCTGCGCCAGTATGCCGGCCCCCTGTATTCGCCGGAGGACACGATGCGCGGTGTCGATGCCGTGATGCGGCAGATGTTGGGCGAGGAGCAGTACCTGACGGCCTGCTACGCCCACCTGAATCGCCGGACGCGCAAGCTTTCAGTGGTGAGCGCCGGGCATCCGCCGCTGGTGCTGGTCAGCGCGACGGGGCAGACCACGGTGGTGGAGATGAACAGCGATCCCCTGGGCATCTTCAGTTCGGTTGTGTTGCAGCGCAAGGACCTGCGGGTCTCACCTGGAGACCGGTTCTACCTCTATAGCGACGGCATGATCGAATCGTCACCCGGAGCGCCTCGCAAGGCGGGGAGTGAGAAGCTG
>JBIKMK010000442.1:0-4312 GCA_044359315.1 Bryobacteraceae bacterium
ACTACGGCAAATACTACGCGCAGCGGACGGCTAGCTAAAAAGGGGCGGGTGCAATGAAGCAGACACGTCTGTTTACGGCGACGGTCTGGACGCTGGCGGGCAACGGCGCGGCCGCCTTGGCGCAATGGGCCACGGTCATCACAGTGTCGCGTGCGCTGGGCTATTCGGCGGGTGGCGACTATGCGTTGGCGCTGGCTGTTGTGAATCCGGTGCTGATGCTAGCCAACCTCCAGTTGCGGGCCGTCATTGCCACCGATGCTGCTCAGCAATATCCATTCTGGGACTATCTTTCGCTCCGCTTGTGGACATCGCTGGCGGCGGCGGTGGCCGTGGTGCAGTTCGGCACGCTGAACCCCTCGCTATCCGTTCTGGTCTTGCTTTCGGTGTTGGCGCTGAAGCTGGTGGAGGCGATGAGCGACATCTACTACGGCGCTTTCCAGCAGGCCGGGCGGATGGACTGGATTGCGCAGTCGCTGATCACCAAGTCTTCCCTCTCGATTGCCCTGTTGATCATTGTGGCGGCGTTGTGGCAATCGCTGGCGCTGGCTCTGCTGGCCAGTGCCATCGGTACGGCGCTGGTATGGCTTTGGTTTGATTGCGCGCAAGCACAGAAGCTGGGCCTGCAGGGCATTGGCCGCCTGCTGCCCGATTGGCCGCCCAATTGGGCCAGTATGCGCGCCATCACCGAGACGGCGTTTCCGTTGGGTGTGGTGATGATGCTGGTCTCGCTCAACCAGAGCATTCCCCGCTTTGCGGTGGAGAAGTTTGCCGGCAGAGAAGAACTGGGCTTGTTTGCCGCCGTTGCCGCGATGGCTCAATCGGTGAATCTGGCTTTGAATGCCGTGGGCCAGTCGATGACCGCGCCGCTGGCGCAATGCGCACACCGGGGCGATTGGAAAGAGTTCCGCACGTTGTTTGGCCGGGGCCTGGGCACCGGGATCCTGGTGGTGACGGCTTGTTGCCTGGTCTGTGTGTTCATGGGGCCCGCGCTGCTGATGGCGATCTTTGGCAAAACCACTCCCGAACAGTCCTGGATGCTGGTGCTGCAGATGATGGCAGCGGGCGTCACGGCGCTGGCCGGGCTTTGCGGTTACGCGCTGACGGCAATGGGCGAGTTCCGGCAGCAACTGCTGCTCTTCATTCCTTTGACGTCGATAACAGCTCTCCTCAGCTGGGGCTTCGTGCCCGCCCATGGCGTCGAGGGAGCTTGCTGGGTGCTGGTGGCCGGGTCGATTCTGCACTTGGCCGCAGCCGGCTTTCTGCTGAACTTCCGGCTGGCCCAGCCGGGGAATCTGGTGGGGGAGGCCCTACCGGAGGCGGGCTTGTGAGGCGTCTGCTGCACGTCATCCGGGCGCTGGAGCCGGGCGGCATTGAGCTGTGGCTGGTGGATCTGCTGCGGGCCCACGCCTTGCCCGGCTGGCAGATGGAGTTCCTGGTGGAAACCTCACATCCGGGTGTGCTGGAAGCGGCGGTCACCCGTCATGGCGCAACCATCCACCGCTGGCGTGGTCCGGCAGGGCTCCCATTTTCAGCCGAGTCATTGCGGCGCTTGCTGCGGGATCGTGGTCCGTTTGCGGCCGTCCATAGCCATGTACATGCCTTCAGTGGCGTGGTGCTGTCGGCGGCGCAACAGGCGGGTGTTCCCTTGCGGATCGCCCACAGCCACTGCCAGCAGGAGGAGCACACCCCCTGGCGGCGGTTCTACCGGCAGGCGATGCAGCGGCTGATTGCGGCGTCCGCCACCCTGCGGTTGGCGGTCAGCGGGGCGGCCGCGGCAAATCTTTTTGGAGATGGAGCACCGGCCTCGATCATTCCCGCCGCGCGGGATCTGCGTGGGTATGGCCAACCACTGGACCGCGAGGCCAGCCGCGCGGCGTTGGGGTGTGCCAAAGGTGACCTGGTGGTGGCCCATGTGGGCCGGCTGACACCGGAAAAGAATCAGCAGCTTCTGTTGGCCTTGGCTGCACGCAATCCCCGGTTGCGCGTGTTGATTGCCGGCGAAGGTCCGCTGCGCCACGAATTGCGGCATCCACGGGTGCACTTGCTGGGCGATGTGCGTGATCTGCGGCCCCTGTTTACCGCCGCTGACTGCTTCGCGTTCCCCTCGGTGAGTGAAGGCCTGGGCTTGGCGCTGGTGGAGGCGCAAGCGGCGGGGCTGCCGTGCGTCATCTCCGATGCCATCCCGCGAGAGGCGATCATCATTCCGGAACTGGTGGACAGGGTGGCGCTCCAACAGGAGCTACCGGTCTGGATGACGGCCATTGAACGGGCCGCCCAGCGGGACCGGTTGCCGGATAGCTGGCAGCGGGCGATCACGACTCCCTATCACGTCCAACGCTCCGGAGAACTGCTGGAGGCCGCCTATGCGCATGCCGGCTAGTGCCCCTGTGGCGGTGGAGCGGAACGATCTACTGGCGGTGGCCCCGCCGCCCCGGCTGGTGGTCTGGGAGCTGCCGTTCTGGCTGATCCTGCTCTACATTGCGCTGACCCCGGGGAGTGTCTCGCCGTGGTGGGTCTGGGGTGGGATTCCGGTCCGGTCAGCGGAAGTGGTGGTGCTGGTGGGGGTGGTGTGGTACTTGCCGTCCGCGTTGCTGCTGCAGCGGGCTTGGCGGGCCTGGCCGGCGATCTGGATTCTGATGGCTCCGATGCTGATCGCGTTGGCTTATGCCGCCCTTTCGACGGGTTGGAACGGGCTGGACGACAGCGACACGGCCGCCATGCGCATCACGTTGCTGTTTGCCATGGCCGGCCCGCTGTTGGCTTGGTCAGTGACAGGTGGCTATACACGGGATGAGCTCTACCACTTCATCTGGCGCTTGACGGCATTTATGGCGCTGCTGAGCGTTCTCTACTCCGCGGAATCGATTCTCTCGTTGGGCCTGCGCAGCGAACTGGGCCAGAATACGCTGCTCGACTTCGGGATTGAGCGCGTGCGGGGGCCGCTCTATGGGTCTTCCACCGGTTACCTGGCACTGCTGCCCGCGCTGGCTTTCTCGATTCAGCATGTGATCGACGTCCATTCGCGGCGCCTGATTGGAGTGGCGGTGGTGTTGGCGTTGCTGCTGGCGTTGCTGGGCCTGGGGTCGCGTGCGGCTCTTTTGTTGCTGGCCGTCTATCTGCTGCTGCTCAGCTTCCTCATCAAAAGCGCCCGCAAGCGCTTGATTGCGGTGATCCTGATGGTGGTGTTGACCGTGCTGGCGGCGACCGTGGTCTTCTCTCAAGCCAGCACGGACCGGCTGCAGACGTTTGAAGACGACAGCCGCCGCGCCACCCACGTCACGGCCCTCCGAACCGTGGAATCACTGGACCTGGCGAGCAACCTACGGGGCGCGGGATATGGCGGCATCTGGAACTGGTATCTGACGGATGCCTTGAATGGAGAGCGGCTGGCCACGGGCGACAACCTGATTCGCACTTCGCTGGGGACCTCGCTGTATCACTCACATTCCACGTTGCTGGAAATGGGAATGGAACTGGGGCTGGTGGGGCTGGTGGCCTTTGCGGCAATGACGTTCGGCTTTGTAGCCGCCGTGGTCGCATGCTGGCGGCGGGGCGTATTGCAGGCGTTCAGTTGCGGGCTGCTGGCGACGGGCTTGGGGCTGGTGTTTGATCTCTTCCTGTTCAAGAACACGACCGTCAACCTGATCTGGTGGTTCTATGCGTTGTCGATGCTGATGCTGGCGCACACCAAGCGGGCGGGGCAGCGATGAGCCGCCTGGTGATCACCGTCGACCAGCGGTATTGGCGCACGCCCGATGGTGCGCTCTGGACCCGCATGCCACCCGCTTACAACTTCTTCGCCGGGCATCTGTCGGCCTGGGATCAGGTGCGCGTGATCGCGCGGGTGATGGATGTCCCGGAGCCGCTCCCGGATGTCCTGCGCGCGGATGGGCCGAGTGTCGAGTTTGTGGCTGTACCGGGCTATGCCGGTCCTGCGGCCTTTGTTCGTCATCTGCCGGCACTGATCCGCTCCTTGCGCCAGGCTGTGGGCCCGGAGGATACGTTGCTGCTGCGTGGTCCTTCGAATCTGGCGAACGTGGTGAAGCTTCTGTTTCCCCATCACGATGCGGCGGTGGAGGTGCTGGGCGATCCCTGGGAGCTGTATGCTCCCGGTGCCGTTCGGTCGCCGCTGCGGGCGCTTTACCGGCGGTGGTTTACCTGGCAGTTGCGGTGGCAGTGTGCGGAGGCGCGCGTGGCGGGCTACGTCTCGCAGGCGGTGGCCGAACGCTACCCGGCGGCGCAGACGTTCCGGTTGCTGGATATTGATCTCCCGGCAGAATCTTTCGGTACGCCACGGACGGGGCCAGCGGGA
>JBIKMK010000443.1:0-4311 GCA_044359315.1 Bryobacteraceae bacterium
CCTCAGCCTTTACCTGCCGGGCCACCAGCCAGGTGGTCAGACCCGTAACAGCACCGCCCGGCTCCGAGTCCAATTGACGGCGGCGGAAACTGAACTGGCTGCCGGCGGCATGTTGGCCACCGACATTGACGCTCTGTTGTCACCGCTCCACCAGATGGAGAAGGACGAGGAGCTATTGAGGGGCCATCGCGATTCGCTGATCATCTTCCGTTCCATTGACAGTATGCGGCTCTACCGCCTGCCGGGTTTGGAACTCGATCAGCTGTTTCTGGGCCGGCACTTCCACGTCGCCCCCCTGCTGTGGCAGTTGATGGCCACACCTGATTTCTATCTTCTGCAGCTCAGCCGGAAACGGGCCCAGATGCTGAAGGTCGATCAGGAGGGCAGTCACGAGATGGAGTTGCCGCCGGCAATCGTCAGTGACTACGAGAAGTTCAAGAACTTCGACCAGCCGGACCATACTTTGCGCGCCCGGTCGGGTGCCAGTGGCGGGCAGGGTTCGCGGTCACCCGTGGCCTTCGGTACGGGTTCCGAACGGGAAGCGGAATCGGGACACTTCCATGACTTCTGCCGCGCCATCGATCGCGGCCTGCATGCGCTCTTGGCCAAGCATCCGCTCCCGCTGGTGATCGCTGGAACCAAGCCGGAAGCCGCGGCATTCCAGGCCGCCAGCACGTACCCGCGCGTCGTGTCATCCAGCATCGGGGGAAGCCCGGAAGGGGGCACGCCGGTGGCGGAGATGGTCCGGCAAGGGCGCGAGTTGGTGCGGCAATGGATCAGCCCGGAGCGGCAGCACATGCTGGATCTTTATCGGGAGCTCGCCGGAAGTTCCAAAGCGCTGGAAGAATTGCACGCCATCGTTCGCGCTGCCGCCCAAGGCCGCGTGGAGTATCTGGCGTTCAGCAGCGGCGCGCAAGCATCCGGCAACTACGACCTGTTGACGGAGCGGCCGATCACCAGCGGCGAGTTTGTCACCCGCCACGTTGACCTGGTGAACGCCGCCATCGCCGACACGCTACACCACCGTGGCAAGGTGATGCCCATGCCGGAAGGCGCGATGCCGGGCAGTGCGTCGGTGTTGGCGATCCTGCGGTACTAAGCACCGGCGAACGCAATGGGGCCTTCGTGTGCCCGCCAGGTCGATGCCGAATACGGCCGGAAGTACGGCTCGCCAGGACATGCTGATCGATCTCCGCCGTGACCCAACTGCAAATGCACTCGTGGCATTTGCAGTTGGCTCCCGGAGTTCTACAATCGAAACATGACCACGCGCCGTCACTTCCTTCAGACCTCCGCCGTTACTGGCTTAGCGGCCTCCTCGGCCGCCGCGCAGGGCGGCAAGTCGGCCAATGACAAGATCCGGTTTGCCTTGATCGGGGCGGGCGGCATGGGCTCCGGAGACGCCAATTCGGCTTTGGCCGTGGGTGGGACGGAACTGGTGGCGGTGGCCGATATCTACGAGGGCCGCCTCACCCGCGCCAAGGAACGTTGGGGCAAGCAGGTAGCCACCACGCGCGACTACCGCGAACTGCTGGACCGCAAGGACATCGACGCCGTCATCGTCGCTACGCCGGACCACTGGCACCAGACCATTGCCATTGAAGCGATGAACAAGGGCAAGGACGTCTACTGCGAAAAGCCCATGATCCAGCAGGTAGGTGAAGGCCAGGCGATGGTGGACGCGCAGAAGAAGACGGGCCGCATCATTCAGGTGGGCAGCCAACGGGTGAGCTCAATTGAGTACATGAAGGCGCAAGAGCTGTTCCGCGCCGGTGCCATCGGCGAACTGAACATGGTGGAAGCCTGGTGGGACCGCAACTCCGCCATCGGTGCCTGGCAGTATTCGATTCCGACCGACGCCTCACCCGCCAACATCAGCTGGGACACCTTCTTGGGCAAGGCTCCCAAGCGCGCGTTTGAGCCGACCCGCCTGTTCCGCTGGCGCAACTATCGGGACTATGGCACCGGTGTCGCGGGCGACCTGTTCGTGCACCTGTTCAGCGGCATGCACTTCGTCACCGGAGCCGTGGGTCCGGAGCGCGTCTTCGCCACCGGCGGCCTGCGCCACTGGAAGGACGGCCGCGACGTGCCGGACGTGATGCTGGGCCTCTACGACTACGCCAAGACCGAACAGCACCCGGCCTTCACGCTCGCCCTGCGGGTGAACTTCGTGAACGGCGCGGGCGAAACCAGCGGCTTCCGCTTCGTTGGCAGCGAAGGCATCATGACCATCGGCCGCGGCGTCACGGTCAGCAAAGTGCCGCGTGAGAGTGAGCCGGGCTACACCATCGACACCTTCCCCAAGTCGCAACAGGAAGAATATCTGAAGCAGTACCGCGCCAAGTACCCCGAGATTAAAGCTTCCGCCGACGGCCTGCGGCCCCAGAAGGAAGACCGCTTCTCCGCCCCGCGCGGCTACAACGACCACGAAGATCACCACCGCAATTTCTTCGACTCCGTCCGCAGCCGCAAGCCCGTCGTTGAAGACGCCGAATTCGGCTTCCGCGCCGCCGGTCCAGCCGTACTGTCCAACGTCAGCTACTTCGAGAACCGGGCCGTCAAGTGGGACCCGATTAAGCTGAAGACGCTGTAAATTAGAGCTATGGCCACCACGGTAGCCCCCCCCACGCTCACTTTCGAGAAGTTCATGGAAGCGACGGCGGACATGCGCCCGTACCCTGAATTGGTGGATGGCGAACTGGTCGAGAGGGCTATGCCAAGCTTCACCCACGGGCGGCTTCAAAACAAGGTCGGTTCATTAGCGGATGCCGCTGGGCTAGTCGGCACCACGGAAGTGCATTGCCGCATTGGCCGCAACGTCCGACTACCGGATATCTCCATCTGGTCACAAGTGCCGAACGAGGAGTATCCGTCCACCCCGCCGCTCGCCACAGTCGAGATCCTCTCACCGGGCGAGCGGATGCGCCGCATCATGAGCAAAAGCGCTGAGTACGAACAGTGGGGCGTTGCGCACATCTGGCTGATCGACACCGAGGACCCGGCCCTGCTGATCTATCGGGACGGGCGGTTCCTCGAAGTTGACGCGCTCGAGATTCCCGAGCACAATCTCCGCATCACACTGGCGGACCTGCCTTGGCCCGAAGCGTCGAAGTAACGGGTCAGATGCCCTCCCATGCTGCGCCCCTGGCCACGGAATCGTTCGCCCGAGGCCAATGAAGATAGAATGTCGCGAGTATGAGAATTCGCGACATTGAGGTGGTCACCCTTAGCTTCCCCGACGCGCCCGGCAACTGCTTTCAATTCGCGGGCAGCTACCGGCCATGACCAGGATTGCCGTCGGTTCGATCTTCACCGAGTCTAACCATCTGGTGGGCCGGCTCACCGAACTCGGCGATTTTGAACGGACCGAACTGCGGCGAGGCGAAGCCGTATTGGCCGCCTCCAACGGCGTCCTGGGCGGCATGATGCAGGCGCTGCAAGGTGTCAGCGTGGCGCCGTTGATCTACGCCAGCGCCGTTCCCGGCGGCCCGCTGCGCGCGTCTTGCTACGCAGCGCTGAAGCAGGAGCTGTTGGCACGGCTTCGCGAGGCCATGCCGCTTGATGGCGTGCTGATGCCGCAGCATGGTGCCGCCGCGGTGGAGGAACTGGGCAGCCTGGATGGTGACCTGCTCTCGGCCGTGCGGGAGCTGGTGGGGCCGCAGGTCCCCATTGTGGCCACACTCGATTGTCACGCCCATGTCACGGCGGAGATGGTGGCCAGCGCGAATGGGCTGGTGGCGTGGGAGACCTATCCGCATCGCGATACCTTCACGACCGGCGAACGAGGAGCCCGCCTCCTGCTCGACACAGTCTCGGGCCGGGCGCGACCGACGATGGCGATGGCCAAGGTGCCCGTGATTGTGGGTGGCTTCATGGGCAGCACCGACGACGGACCGTTTGCCACCTTCATGCAACGCACCAAGGCGCTGGAGCGGCAGCCCGGAGTCCTTTCCACCAGCGCATTCCTCGTCCAGCCGCAATTGGACCTTCCCGGGATGGGCGGTGGAGCGTTGGTGATCACCGATGGCGACGCCGCCCGGGCCGAGCGTGAAGCGGTGGCACTGGCTCGCCAGTACTGGGATCTGCGCTTTCAATTGGAACCGCGCATCTGGCAGCCGCGCGAAGCCATCCAGGACGGCTTGCGACACCAGGGCGCTCCAGTGTTGCTGCTCGAGACCTCGGACTGTATTGGAGGCGGCGCCACGGGCGATAGCGCGGCCGCCCTCAAGGCGCTGGTGCAGGCAGCGTTACCGGAGAGTGCCCTGGCTTACGTGATCGATCCAGAAGCGGCCGCGGCGTGCCACCGCGCTG
>JBIKMK010000444.1:0-4298 GCA_044359315.1 Bryobacteraceae bacterium
ATTGCGTCAGTGAGGGAGCCAGACGCTCCATGATGAACGCTTCGATGATGTCCCCTTGGCGAATGTCGTTGTAGTTGACGATGGAGATACCGCACTCCAGGCCCGACTTCACTTCGCTGGCGTCGTTCTTGAAGCGCTTCAGCGCATCCACCTTGCCCGTGTGCACCACGACGTTGTCGCGGAGCAGGCGGACTTGGCTTTGGCGGGTGACCTGACCTTCGGCCACATAGCAGCCGGCGACAGTACCCACCTTCGAAATGCGGAAGACTTCCTTCACTTCGATGCGGCCCTGGAAGATCTCCTTAAAGACCGGTTCCAGCAAGCCAATCATGGCCCGCTTCATCTCGTCCACCAACTCGTAGATGATCGAGTGGAGGCGGATTTCGATGTTCTCGCGGTCGGCCAGTTCGTTGGCCTTCTTTTCGGGCCGGACGTTGAAGCCGATGATGATGGCCTGGGAGGCGGTGGCCAGCAGCACATCCGATTCCGTGATGGCGCCGACGCCCGTGCGGAGCACGATGACGCGGACCTTCTCGGTGGACAGCTTCTCGAGCGTGTCGGCCAGCACTTCCGCGCTGCCGCCCACGTCGGCCTTGATGATGACGTTGAGGTCCTTGCCTTCGCCGTCCTTCAGCGCCTGGGCAAAGACGTCCAGGCCCACGCGGGAGCCCTTGGCCATCTGCACGTCACGCGCGGCCTGTTCGCGGTATTCCACGATCTGACGGGCTTTCGCCGTATCAGTGGTCACCTGGAACTGGTCGCCGATGTCGGGGACGGAATCCATGCCCAGCACTTCCACCGGGGTGGAAGGCTCGGCTTCACGGATCTGGCTGCCGCGGTCGTTGTACATGGCACGAACCTTGCCAAAGACGGATCCGCAGATGAAGTAGTCACCCACCCGGAGCGTACCGTTGCGCACCAGTACGGTGGCGACCGGGCCGCGGCCCTTATCGAGTTCGGCTTCCAGCACGTTGCCGATCGCCGGGCGCGCCGGGTTGGCGCGCAAATTCAGGATCTCGGCGGACAGCAGGATCATTTCCAGCAGCAGGTCGAGGTTGGTGCCGGCCTTGGCGGATACGGGCACCATGACGGTGTCGCCGGCCCAATCTTCGGCCACCAGGCCCCGGTCCGCCAACTGCCGCTTGATGCGATCAATATCGGCGTCCGGTTTGTCAATCTTGTTGATCGCCACGATGATGGGCACTTTGGCGGCCCGGGCGTGGTCAATTGCTTCCAGCGTCTGGGGCATGACGCCGTCATCGGCGCTGACCACCAGGACAACGATATCGGTCACCTTGGCGCCGCGGGCACGCATGCGAGTGAACGCTTCGTGGCCCGGCGTATCGATGAAGACGATCTTCTGGCCATTCTTGGTCACCTGATAGGCGCCAATATGCTGGGTGATGCCGCCGGCCTCGCCACGGGCGACATTGGCCGAGCGAATGGCATCGAGCAGCGAAGTCTTACCGTGATCGACGTGACCCATGATGGTGACCACGGGGGCACGCGTAACCTGATCTTCAGTCGTCTCCGCCAGTTCGACATCCCAACTGGCTTCCTCTTCGTAGCTCATCCGGCTGGCGACGGCACCGAAATCGGCGCAGAGGTCTTCCGCCAGCTTCAGATCGAGGTGCTGGTTGATGGTGGCAAAGATCTTCTTGTCTACCAGGCGTTTCACCACCAGGTTGGACTTGATGCCGAGCTTTTCGGCCAGTTCCTTGACGGTGATGCCTTCGGAGATGGTGATCTCGCGGTTGGCGGCCACCACCTGCTCTTCACGGCGATGCCGCTGGAGTAGCTTACCTTCCTGTTCCTCACGCTTCCGTTCGGCAGCCGATTTCGGCTTGGTCGCATGACGCCGGCCCGCCTCAGTGGGCGCGACGACGGAGGTTTCCGGACGTAGGGGCGACGTCGGGTGCATCGGGCGGCCACGGCCAGCCGGACCACCCGGGCCGGGAGGTCCACCAGGACGCCAGCCACCGCCACCAGGACCGGGAGCACCCGGGCGCGGGCCAATGGGCTGTCCGGGCCGGATCGGACCCCGGAATTCGGGGCGGCCGGGCATCGGAGCAGCGGGCGGAGCGGGACGAATCGGCGCACCGGGGCGGGGCGGCGCTCCAGGAGCCGCCGGCGCGCGGCCTTGCTGGGTTTGAGCTGCCAGACGAGCCGCTAACTGCGGGTTCGGCGGAACGACGGGACGTTGACTGGGCTGACCGGCCAACCCTTGCGGGCGTGGCCCACCTGGCGCAGCACTGCCGGGGAAGCTGCCACCGGGCGAACTGCCAGGCAGCCCACCGGGGCGTGGCGCACCCGGCGGCGGACCCGCCGGACGAGGAAGACTGGGAGCCGGGCCCGGAGGCCGTGTCGGTGCCGAAGGAGCACCAGGAGACATCACCGCCGGAGGCGGCATAATCGGTCGAGCCGGTTGCGGAGGCCGGGGCGTGGCTGCTCCAGGCATAGGCGCACTGGGTCCAGTGGCGATTGGGGGCCGAGCCGGAAGGGGCAAGCGTGCCATGGGTGCCGGAGGCGGCGCGGGGCCGCGCAGCGGTTCAGAGGGCAAAGGCTGACGGGGGCCGGAAAGCACCTGCCCGGGTCTGGATCCACCGACGGGCACGGGTGGCACGACGGGCCGAATGGGGCCGACACCGGGCCGTCCCAAGGGCGGAATCACGGGTGAGGCTGGGGCCGAGGCGACCGGCGCTGCCGGAGAAGGCGCAGCCGGCGAGGCCACCGCTGGAGGCGGCACAGCGGGAGAAGGCGCTGCTGGAGACGGTGCCGAGGTGGCCGCCGGTGCGGAGGGCGGCAAAGGTAGCGAAGGCGCTGCGGCAGGCATCGGCGGCGCCAATGGGGCGACCCTCGGCGGCGGCGCGGAGGCCACCGGTGGGTGAATCGGGCCACCGGCCAGAGGCGGACGGATGGGCAGCATCGGACGCACGGCCGGAATCTCATCGGCGGCCGAGTCGTGTTTGGTCCCGGAGGCTGCGGGCGCGGCTTCGCTGGGCGCTGGTGCTTCCGCACGCACCGCCAAATCAGTAGCCGGAGTAGCGGTACTTTCGCTGGGGGCTGAGGACGAGCGTGGGCCAGCCGGTGAATCCGACTTTCCCAGCCGACGCTTCACAAGCTCCGCTAAGTCATCTTCGAGGGAGCTGGAGTGGGTCTTCTTGTCGACAATCCCGAGCTCTGGTAGGAGGTCGATGACCGCTTTGTTCGGTACCTCAAGCTCCCGGGCCAGTTCGTTAATACGAATCATGCGTTCGCTGGTGCGCAACTCAAGCGTAATCACTACGCTCGATGAGCTGCGCGTCAAAACCTCTCTTTAATCAATCAGTCAGTCCCTGGGGGCCGCCTAGCCGACCGCTCTCCATCGTAACAGATTCAGCCGGCAACGCCGCTGAATCAATTGGAGCAGCGGCGGGCTCGTCCGCCGGGGTATCTTCCGCCACGGCTTCAGCGGCGGTTTCCGGTTCCGTTGGTTCAGCCGCCACTTCCTCCGCGATGGGTGGCTCAGCGTCTGATGCCAGGGCCTCCGGCGTCACGGTTTCAGCCGTCTCATACTGGCCGTAATACGCGTTGATCGCATTGACGACCCGCTGCACGTTGTCTTCGCCAATACCTTCGAGCGCCGCCAGTTGTTCCGGCGTCATGCTGCCCAACTTCTCGACCGTATTGACATCACCCGCCAGCAGCGCGTCGAGGATGGCATCGTCCACGCCGTGGTCGGCCAGAACGGCAATCGGAGCCCCGGAAATCTGGAGTGCAGACATCTGCGTTTCCACTTCCTGGCGCTTCTCTTCCTCGCTCTTGATGTCGATCTTCCAGCCAAGCAGCTTGGCGGCCAACCGTACGTTCTGGCCCTTCTTGCCGATGGCCAGGGACAACTGCGAGTCGTCGACGATCACTTCCATGTGACGGTCCAACGGATCGATGATGGCCACGCGGCTGATTTTCGCCGGCGACAAAGCATGCGTCGCAAAAGTTGACGGCTCGTCGGAAAACTCAATGATGTCAATCTTTTCGTTGCGCAGTTCCCGGATGATGGACTGCACGCGCATGCCCTTCATGCCGACGCAGGCACCCACGCAATCGACGTCCCGGTCGCGCGACCAGACGGCAATCTTGGTGCGCTCACCGGCTTCGCGGGCGCAAGCCTTGATGACGACCGTGTTGTCGTAGATCTCCGGCACTTCCTGCTCAAACAAGCGCATCACCAGTTCGGGAGCGGCCCGTGAAACGATGACGCCGGAGTTCTTGCCGCCCTTTTCGACGCCCCGGATGGTGGCCTTGATGCGGTCCCCCAC
>JBIKMK010000445.1:0-4291 GCA_044359315.1 Bryobacteraceae bacterium
CCGAACGTTGCAAACTTGCCTGGCCCGGGAGCGCGACCGACTCACTGAACACCCGCGTGCGCTAGCGCATCGGGTTTACCGTTCAACGCCACCAGTTGCCCGAATCCTGATCAGCTCGCCAAAACGTTCAGATGGCGCTGGCTTCTGCCGCCTTCGTCCCCAAGAAATGCGAAGCCGTTCGGAGGGCACTCTTGAATCGACCAACTACCGCACCCGCTTAGCGGTGGCCGAAGTACATCAGCCAGCCCAGACCAAACATGGCGGCCATAAAGCAGCCAAAGCAGTAGAGGCCGTAGTGTAGACGTTCTTTGTCGGTCCGTTTGGTGACAATGCCCAGGACCACGGAAGTGAACAGGGCGAACAAGACCGCCGCTTCAAAGTGGGACAAGCTCAATTTCGGCATGGAAGGGTGCGTCCTCGGTTAGTCTTTCTGCCCGGTGGCGATTTCGTATACATCCACCATGGCCAGGATATTCAGCAGGCCGGCACCCACCAGGAACTTCGTCCCATAGTCATGCACGTGCCCGGCGAGATCCACCTGCGCGTAGCCCATCCACGTGGCCAGGAAGTACAAAATGCCCGACGCCATGTTGCCGATGAATCCACCGTAGTAGATCAGCATCGTCAACAGGTCGCCCCCCTGCGGCTCAAACATGGCCCCGCGCATCATCAGGCCCAGCAGAAACATCACCACCACACTGGCGGACAGCATCATGCCGCGGACCCGATGCCCCAGCAACAGGTGTCCGCCACCTGGCAATATCCAGCCCAGCGCCACGGCGGGCAGCCATTTGTTCATAACCCTATTGTACGTAGGCCCGAGGCCCGAAGTTCAAGCCCCAGTCGCGCTACCGGTACAAGCCATGCTGTTGGATGTACGCAAGTACGGGCCCGGGCACCTCCGCCGGAGACTCTCCCCGGGCCAACTGCGCACGCATCTTTGAACTGGATACATCCAGCGCCAAGGAATCGAGACGCCGTACGCGCGCCCCGGCGGGGACCGCATAGTTGTGTCCGGGCCGGGAGACAACGATGAATTCGGTCAGCAGCACCACGTCCCGCCACCGGTACCAGGATTCGATCTCGGCAAACGCATCGGCACCGATCACAAATGCCCGCGGCTCGGGAAAGTGCTGCAGAGTGTCAAATGTGTAGCTGGGCCCGCTCCCGCTTTCGATCTCGGAAACTTCATCGGCCACCAGGCGCGCCATCGCCACCCGGTGCGCAAACGGGGTCTGCATTGGCTTGTGCGGAGGATTGCCGGAGGGCACCAGGACCACCCGGTCAAAGCCCAACCGGCGGATCTCCCCGATGATGGCCAGATGGCCCTGGTGAATCGGGTCAAATGCGCCGCCAAACAGAGCCGTCACATCAATGCCTTCACATTACTCCTGTGCGACGCCTACCGGCCCGCCCGCGCGGCAGCGGTGGCCATCTCATCACACCGGTTGTTGTCGGGGTGGTCGGCGTGGCCTTTGGTCCACTTCCATTCCGTGCGGTGGCGGGAGTTCTGCTCGTCCAGTGCTTCCCAAAGATCCTGGTTCTTCACCGGCTCCTTCGATGCCGTCTTCCAGCCCCGAGCCTTCCAGCCAATGATCCATTTCGTGATGCCATTCCGCATGTACTCGGAATCTGTGGTGATCTCCACTTCACAGACTTCCTTCAGCGCCTTCAGCCCCTCAACGGCGGCCATCAGCTCCATGCGGTTGTTGGTGGTGTCGCGCTCAAACCCGGAGGCTTCGCGGACATGCTCCCCAAAGCGGAGAATGTAGGCCCAACCACCGGGCCCCGGATTGCCCAGGCAGGCTCCGTCAGTAAACAGCTGTACCTTCTTCAAGCGGCCACCGGCTCCTCAATGGTCGCGTCGTCCTGGCTGGGTGCCCCGTGCAGCAGTTCCTCAAAGAACCGGTCCACTTGATCCAGAATCGTACCGGGGTCGCGCGAGGTGTAGATGGCGGAACGCAGCTTCGATCCGTGCCGGATGCCATGCGTGAAGTAAGTGGCAAACTGCTTCATCTTGCCCACCGCATCCAGCGCCGGTTCCGTGCCGCCGGAGAAATCAATGTCCCGGTTCACCACCGTGTGGTGACGCCCGGCCAGCATCTCAAAGTACTTGCGCATCAACTCGTAGCGCATCCGTTCCGTGGGTTGAGCATACTGCCCCGTGGCTGAATACTCCGCAATCTGGCGGAAGATCCACGGATTGGCCGACGCGCAGCGGCCGATCATCACCGCGTCGCAAGCCGTCTCGGCCACCATCCGGAAGGCGTCCTCCGGCGAATTGACGTCGCCATTGCCGATCACGGGAATCTTGACGTGTGCTTTCAATTCCGCGATGTGGGTCCAGTTGGCGAAGCCGGCATAGCCTTGCTCCCGCGTGCGGGGATGCAGCGCCACGGCCGCCAAGCCGCAATCCTCGCTCATCTTTCCCATCTGCTTATAGACCAGTTCGCGATCATTCCAGCCACTGCGGAACTTACACGTAAGCGGAATCTTGATGGCGGCGCGCACGGCCTTCAAGATGCTCTCCACCAGCGGCAGATCCCGCAAACACCCCGAACCACCATTGCAGCGGACCACCTTCTTCACCGGGCAGCCGAAGTTGATGTCGACAATGTCGAAACCCAGATCCTCACATACCCGCGCCGCATCCGCCATCACTTGCGGATCACTGCCAAACAGCTGGGCGGAGATCGGCCGTTCCTGCGGCTCAAAAGCCAAGTAACGCTTGGTCTTGATGGCTTTATTGGCCTTCACCGACGCCACGATGCCGTGCGAACTGGTGAACTCCGTCATCAGCAGGCCACAGCTGCCCTGCTGGCGGATCAGTTGGCGGAAAACGGTATCGGTAACGCCCGCCATCGGCGCCAGCACCAATGCCGGAGCAATAGTGTGCGGCCCGATCGCGAAACTGGGGGGAAACTTCTCCACCATTTCAGTTTACGAGACTGGCCGGGCTGATCCCAAATTCCGCCAGCGCCCGGGCTACCATGAGAAATTCGCATGGATCGACGCACCTGGCTCCAACTCACCGCAATTCTCGCCGCCGCCCGCCCGGCGCTGGCTCAACAACAGGGCCCTCCACCGGTCCCCCAGCGGGTGACGCCGGAGCAGGCGGCTGCGGCGTTGAAGTTGCTCGGTCTTGAGTTTTCCGAAGCCGACATCGCCCTGATGGTTCCGAACCTCAACCGGTCCCTGGCGGGCTACGAGGAGTTGCGGCAGGTACCGATTCCGCTCGATACCGAGCCCGCCTTCTCATTCCATCCCGGCTTGCCGTCAGCCCCCGCGCCTTCCGGCAAGAAACTCTATAAGCCGTCCAAGCTGAAAGCCCCGTCGAAAGCCACATGGAAGAGCGTCGAGGATCTGGCGTTCCTGCCCGTCACCGAACTGGCACCGCTGATCAAGAAGAAGCTGGTCAGTTCCACCGAGTTGACCAAGATGTACCTGGAGCGGTTGAAGAAGTTCGGGCCGCGGCTGAATTGCGTCATCACGCTCACCGAGGAACTCGCGCTGAAGCAAGCCGCTCAGGCCGACGACGAAATCCGGCGCGGCAAATACAAGGGTCCGCTCCATGGCATTCCCTGGGGCGCCAAGGACCTGCTGGCCACCAAGGGGATCAGAACCACCTGGGGCGCAGAGCCCTTTCAAGAACAGATCATTGATCGCGATGCCACCGTGGTGGAGCGATTGCGCACTGCCGGGGCCGTGCTGGTGGCTAAGCTCTCCATGGGTGCCCTAGCGCAAGGCGGCCTCTGGTTCGGCGGCATGACGAAGACGCCCTGGAACATTGAGCAGACCTCCAGCGGCTCCTCCGCCGGATCCGCCTCGGCCACGGCGGCGGGTCTGGTCGGCTTTTCGATCGGCACGGAAACCTTGGGGTCTATTGTGTCGCCCAGTGTGCGTTGCGGCACCACCGGACTGCGGCCCACCTACGGCCGCGTCAGCCGCTCCGGAGCCATGGCGCTCAGCTGGACCATGGATAAGATCGGCCCCATTTGCCGGGGCGTGGAAGATTGCGCGCTGGTCCTCAACGCCATCTACGGACCCGACGGGCAGGACCGGACGGTGACCGCGCATCCCTTCGATTGGCAGGCCACTCGTCCCTTGAAGGGACTCAGAATCGGCTATCTGGAGGCTTCGTTCGCCAGCTTCAAGGAGGCGGAAAAGAAGATCTACGACCAGGCGCTGGCCGATCTCAAAAAGGCCGGCGTCGAGATGAAGCCCGTCGCCATGACCGACGACGACGGCCGCAAACTCCGGTTCCTGCTGACTGCGGAGGCCGCGGCGGAAT
>JBIKMK010000446.1:0-4281 GCA_044359315.1 Bryobacteraceae bacterium
TTTCTCAATCGTAACGCCAGTAAGGGACTCGCCGTGGGTCACAACTGGATCATCTCTCCGGCCTGGGTGAACGCTTTCCGCTACGGACACACGTTCAACAAGGTCGAGGAGATCGGAACAAGCACCGCTCCTCTCTTCAGTTTTGGCGGCGGCATCGGAGCTCCTGTGCCCTTGACTTATAGCCGGGGCCGCATCGCGCCCACGAACAACCTAGTTAACGACACTAACTATACGCGAGGCCGCCACCATTGGCAGTTTGGGGCGAATCTCCGCTGGATCAACAACAACCGCTACAACGTGGAACCGAACCGTGCGCTCTACGTTACGCAGGTCTCCCGGCTGGCCAACCGCGGAGCCGAGATCATTCCCCCGAACATCGCCACCAATACGAATGACGACTTCGTTCGCGCGGCCATCATTCTGATGGGTGTGGTCTCGCAAGGGAGCACGCCGGTCAACTATGATCGCCAGGGCAATGCAATCCCAGCGGGTGTTCCCCTGCGGCGCAGCTTCCGGACCAACGAATCTGAGTTCTACCTTCAGAACACCTGGCGTTTGCATCCGCGCCTTACCCTCACGGCGGGCCTTCGCTACAGCTTGTACTCTCCGGTGCGCGAGGGCGAAGGTCTCGCGGTGCGTCCGGCTCCGGCAGTGGGAGACTGGTTCGAGCAGCGGCGGGCCGCTGCTGCCGCGGGGCGGTCAGGCGCGTCAGTCCCGGCGATGAGTTTCGACTTAGCCGACGGGTCTTCTTCTCAAGGTTTCCATGATTGGGATCGGAATAACTTTGCACCGCGGCTAGCGGTGGCATGGCAGCCGGCGGCGCGGTGGTCGATCCGGGGTGGCGTCGGCGTTTATTACGACCGCGTAGGCTCCGCATCGGTTGCGCTGTACGACTCGCTCGGCAGTTTCGGTCTGAACAGCACCCAAATCAACCCGGTGGGCTCGGTGAGTGTAGCTACTGCGCCAAGGTTCCGATCACTGGACGCCACCTATCCGGAACTGGCACCGCCGGCTCCACCCTTTCGCTTCCCATTGGCTTATCCTCGCGCTGCCGTGGGATCCGTCGGCGCCATCGTGCCCGCTCCCGACACCACGCTCCGCTCGCCCTACTCCTGGACCCTCAATCTCTCGGCTCAGCGGGAGTTCGGGGCTGGCTGGATCGTCGAAGCCGCATACGTTGGCCGCATCTCGCGAAATCTGCTGGGTCTCTTCGATGCAGCCGCGCCTCTCGATATTCGAGATCCCGCTTCGGGAACCAGCTACTTCCAGGCAGTCAATCAATTGGTGGGTCTGGGCAACATCTCCCTGACTGGCGTGGCGCCGGCACGCTATTGGGAAAATCTGTTCCCGGGCGCGGCGACCACCGCGTCCGGTTTGAATCGCTTGTTTCCCGCGTTCTCACGCCTGAACCCGGGGCTGGCACCGGAAACGGCGCTTTCCTCGACGCAAGTGGCCTACTTTCTTTTCCAGCAAGCGAATCCAGGGAACTATCTGGCGGCCCTGCGCAGCCTGGATGTCACGTGCCAGCCAGCCTGCAGCAACTTGGGCCGCTATGCGTTCTACGACGGACAATTCGCATCGCTCTTCTCGTGGCGCTCCATCGTGCCCGCGTCTTATCATAGCGCCCAGTTCTCGGTGCGGAAGCGCTTTTCCGAGGGACTTACCCTCGATGCTAACTACACGCTGGGGCGGTCTCGCGATTGGGTATCCGGTGCGGAACGAGGTGACGCGTTCGGAGGCTCGTTCCTGATCAACTCTTGGTCGCCGCAGCAAATGGAAGCCGTCTCGGATTTCGATCTGACACAGCAGTTGAACGCGAACTGGGCCGCCACTGTTCCGGTCGGGCGGGGCCAGAAGTTCGGGGCCGGGATGAACCGGACTCTAGACATGATCGCCGGCGGCTGGCAGGTGTCCGGCATCACGCGATGGACAAGCGGATTCCCGGTCACCGTGCAGAACGGCATCGGCTTTCCGACCAATCACTATTTCCGGGGATTCGGGAAGCTGGTCGGCCCGGCCCCGGATACGGTACGCAACAAGAACGGTCCCACTGGTCCGAACTTATTCTCCAGTCCGGCAAATGCCGCATCGGCATTTGGAAGCCCCTTTGCCGGGGAGGCCGGCGAGCGTAACAGTCTCCGGGGTGATGGGCTGTTCACCCTGGATGTTGGACTGAGCAAGTTCTTCCCGATTCCGCGATGGGAGAAAGCGCGTCTCGCGTTGCGCGCGGAAGCTTTTAATGTCACCAATAGCGTTCGTTTCGACACGCGTTCGTTGAATCTCACCACTGGGCAGGCGGGCTTCGGCACCTACTCCCGGCAACTGGTTTCGCCACGTGTCCTGCAGTTCCTGCTTCGGGTCGAGTTCTGATGAAGCACAGAATTGCGGCGGCTGGAAGGCCATTTGCTACCCAGAACAGTTCGTGGCATTAGTGGGCAGCTGCCCGAATTCACTTGAAATGGGCGGCGCAGCGATACCGTCGCGCTAGGAGCGCTTCCGTTGCGAGCTCGCGTGCCCCCGGCGGCTGTCGGTCAGGATGTTACCGCCTGAGGAAATCCATGATCCTAAGGGCGATAGCGGCGTTGTTCCCTTGAGCCCTCGCTGCCCGGAGCGCTCTCCAGTGTCGTGAAGGCCGCCCCACCCTTGATCCAACGGGCCGGGCCAAATCGCTTCGCGTGAAACGCGGGTGAATCGTAGATCCGTTTCAGGCGCTGATTCAACTCCTCAGAGCCAGCCAGCATGTGCGGGAAAGCGCCGAGCAAGGCAATGGCTACTGCAAGAAAGGTACGCCGGAACATGGAGGCATCATAGCGTCCATTGCAGGAAAACGTCTATCCCGCTAACTGGAAGAGGGAGGGGCATCCTGGGAGATGGCCACCTGAAGCGAATATTTGGCTCCCCGACATGGATTCGAACCACGATTCACGGCTCCAAAGGCCGCTGTCCTACCGTTAGACGATCGGGGAATTACTCCTATTGTAGCGAAGTTCGGGCGAGGCTTCAGCACTGCCGCCTGCGTGCGCCCGGGGTGCCAGAATAGCGGCCTTAAGCTCGCTTTGTCCCGTGTGCGATGTCGATCACTTGCCGGAGACGCCGCCAATCCGTGTCGCCCGCCACGGTGCAATCGGCGGCCAGGATGGACTGCTTTGGCGCGGCTTGCAGCACCTTTTTCACCTCCGCCTCCACCTGCTGCGGCGTGCCCTTGGCGATGACGCCGTGGCGGTCCAGGCCTCCCATGAAGGGGCGCTTGAACAGGCGGGCGATCTCCTGGGCGGACATCTCTTTTTCGGTCAGCTTGATGTTGCTGTTGATCACGTGGCCGGGATAGTCGTAGACGGCGTCGAAGTTGGCGTAGGGCGCGACGTAATCGCAGACGTGCAGGATGTTGAACGCGCAGGCCTTCTGGATCTCTTTCATCGACACCAAGTCGTAGGGCTTCAGGTAATCAAGGAAGATCTTGGGGCTGGAGAAGCGCTTCGCTTCGGAGCCTTGCGTTGACATGTAGAAGCCATCAACGCCCTCTTTGATGCAGGCGCGCACGAACAGCATCTGGCTTTCGGTCAAGATCTCCAAGCCCTTCTTTACCGCCTCCGGGTTCTCTTCCAGGTGCTGCTTCAGCAAGGGCGAGGTGGCGCAATGCCCGGCGCACATGAAGGGTGAATAGAGCGTCATCAGGATCAACGAATCCTTCTTGGACGTCTTCACCAGCTCGCGCACGGTTTGGAGCAATGGCTCGTAGAAATCGAGCTTACGTAGCCCGAGTTTGGCCCAATCGGCGGGCTTTTGCAGAAACGCCTGCCGCTCATAGGTCTGCTCGAACTGGATCTTCAAGAAATCCATGTCGGTTTGGCGGTAGAACTCCAGATGCCGCTGCGCCGCCGCGGAGCCGGCCTTGTAGGGGTCGCCGAAGTGGAGGAAGAAGGCGGCGGGCGTATAGCTGGGGTCCGCCTTGCCGGAAAGCCACTGCATCATCCGCTCCCGCTTGTTGGCCGGGCCGGTGGCGGACTGGGCCGAGCCAGCCGCAAACAGCGTGCCCGCGGCGGGGGAGACTTTCAGGAATGAGCGCCGATTCATGTTTAGAGCATACGCGTAAATGGGCACGCGGGGCTATGGCAGCAGGGTCGTCCCCTGGTGAGTAGACGCCAAAGCCTGATCCATCGTGGCCAGCGAGCCGCCATGTTGCTGAGCCAGGAGTACCAGGTAGGCATCAGTTACTTGCTTGTGTCCCATGATCCCCCTTGCCGGTAGGTTGAGGTAGGACACATCGTCGGGCCAGAATTC
>JBIKMK010000448.1:0-4258 GCA_044359315.1 Bryobacteraceae bacterium
TATTGACGCCCTGATCCGCAAGCCGTTTGAAGCCTCCGTGTTGATGGAGACGCTCCGGCCGCTGCTGGAGTTTGTACGCCGGGAGCGGGCCGCCGCTGAACCCGCGACAGGTAGTACAGTAGATCGGGAGCGGGTGCGCGCCGCGGTCACCTTGGCCCTGGATGCCGCCATGCCCGCCATGATCAATGAATTGACGGATCGCGTAATGGCCGCGCTTGACCAATAGCCCGCCGCTTCGCGCCTCCGCCACCAGACCAATCCAGGAATCACCCCATGCCCGAAAATAGTTTCGATATCGTCTCCAAAGTAGAGTTGACCGAAGTCAGCAATGCCATTCAGCAGGCGCTGAAAGAGATTGGCACCCGCTATGATCTGAAGGATTCGCGGTCGTCGCTGGAACTGAACGAGAAGGATCTGAAGATCATCGTGGTCAGCGCCGACGACTTCAAGCTGAAGGCCGTGGTGGACGTGCTGCAGGGCAAGTTGAACAAGCGCAACGTGCCGCTGAAGAACTTAAGCTACGGCGTCATCACCCCGGCGGCTTCCTCCACCGTGCGCCAGGAGATCAAGCTGCAGCAAGGCATCCCGATTGAGAAGGCCAAGGAGATCATCAAGATCATCAAGGACTCCAAGAAGAAGGTGCAGGCCTCCATCCAAGCCGACGTCGTGCGCGTGACGGGCAAGGACCGGGATTCGTTGCAGGAGATCATCGCCCTGATGCGGGGCGCGGATCTTGGAGTGGAACTGCAGTACACCAACTACCGGACGACTTAACCGTGCCACGCCGGATTGAATCACATCTGATCGATGGCCCGGTGGGCAAGCTGGAAGCGTTGCTGGAAGAACCGGAGCACCTGGATGCTCCCGTGGCGGCGGCCCTGGTCTGCCATCCGCACCCCCAGCACGGCGGCACCATGCACAACAAGGTGGTCTACCGCGTGGCCCGCGGGTTGCGCCGGGCCGGTGCGGTGGTGCTGCGGTTCAACTACCGTGGCGTCAACTTAAGCGAAGGCAGCTACGACCATGGCGTAGGCGAAACCGAAGACGCCCGTGCTTGCTTGGCCTGGTTGCGGGAGCGTTATCCCGCATTGCCGTACTCCATTGCGGGCTTCAGCTTCGGGTCGCGCGTGGCGCTACGCTTGGGCTGTCCGCTGAATGATGTCAAGCACTTGATCCTGGTGGGTTACCCGACCAAGTACGGCGAGAAGCCCTGGGAGCAGACCTGCGTGCGGGACAAGGTTTTCGTCCAGTCCACTCAGGATGAACACGGGCCGCTCGATGAGTTGCGCCGCGTGGTCGACGGGCTGCCGGACCCCAAGCGGTTGATCGAGATTCCCTCGCGGGACCACTTCTTTGTGGATGCTTTGCCTGTCCTCGAAGAGACGATCTTCGAAGTTGGGGTCTAGATAGGGCTCCACTGGAACGCTGCGGTCCAGCCACTGGCAAGCCGCTCAGAAAGCGTTCGGATGGGGTCAGCAGCCCGCTCCTGCTGGTCGCGGCTCGGAACTGGGCTAACCGGACTGGCGCATTTCGCGCTGCACGCGCCGCTGGGCGCGGTCACTGATCAGATCGGCCACCTTATCCAGAAGCTCCGGCACGTTCTCCGGCTCGATGTAGAGGGCCTTGCCGGTCGATTTAGCGCGCTTTTTTTGATAAGTCGTAATCAATGCCGTCGCCGGTTTGTAGTCCACCATGCGGGCATGGGCCAGGACGCGGAGCCCGGATTCGGGCGATTCCATGTGCAGGTCCGTCAGCACCAGCTCGTACTCATGGTCTTCCAGTTTGCCCACCGCCTCCGCCGCTGAGGCAGCCGAATCAACACGATAGCCTCCGGCTTCGAGCAGCGTTTGAAGGGTCAAACGCGTTTCAGGGTCATCGTCCGCCAAAAGGACGCGCGCCATGGATAGGGCTCCGGGGCGGCGAATACTGTTACTCAGGGCCATCGTTTCGATCAGGTCTCGTTAACTAGTATAGGGAAGGATCGGGAAATCTTACCTACAAATTCTAAGAATTTACGCCCGCCGTATCCAGATATTCATACGCGTTCATCCTATTTGCGGAAGACGCGCCGGAAGATTTCAGTGACATTGGACAATTGGCGTACCTCTGAAAAAGCCTCAGCCAGCTGCGCCGCGCTCAGCCGCGAGGTGACCTCCGGTTCCGCGCAGATGGTGGCCTGGAAATCGCCTTCTTCCGCCCAGCAGCGCATGGCGTGGCCCTGGACCAGCTTGTAGGCGGCCTCCCGGAGCATGCCCGCGGCGGTCAGGTCCAGCAGCAGTTGGCCGGAGAAAACCAGGCCGCGGGTCAGTTCCAGATTACGGCGCATCCGCTCCGGCGAAACCACCAGGCCGTCCACCAGCCAGATGGTTTTGGCCAGCAGATAATCCACCAGGATGGTGGAGTCCGGCAGAATCACGCGCTCCACCGACGAGTGGGAGATGTCGCGTTCATGCCACAGCGCGATGTCTTCAAAGGCGGCCTGAACGTTGGAGCGGACCACGCGTGCCAAGCCGCAGATCTGCTCACAGGTGACGGGATTCCGCTTGTGAGGCATGGCGGAGGAGCCCTTCTGCCCGGCGGCGAATGGCTCTTCGGCTTCCCGAACCTCGGTGCGTTGCAGATGGCGGACTTCGAGCGCGATCTTCTCGCACGTGGCGGCGATCAGGGCCAGCGTCGAAGCCAGATGGGCGTGCAGATCCCGCGAGATCACCTGCGACGCGATGGCGGCCGCCCGGAGGCCCAGGCGGGCGCAGATCTTCTCTTCCGCCGCAGGCGAGATATGGCCAAACGTGCCCACCGCACCCGACAGCTTGCCGATGCGCAGCTCATCGGCGGCGGAGCGGAAGCGCTGGGCATTGCGGCGCAGCTCATCGAACCAAAGCGCCAGCTTCAGGCCGAACGTATAAGGCTCGGCGTGGATGCCATGGGTGCGGCCAATGCAGACCGCGTGTTGAAATTCGAACGCGCGCCGCTCCAGCACCGCCAGCAGCTTGTCCAGGCCCGCCGAGATTTCACCGGCCGCCTGCTGGATCATCAGCGCTTGCGCGGTGTCGACGACATCGTTCGAGGTGAGGCCATAGTGGAACCAGCGGGATGATTCCGCCACCCCGGCGGCGGCCATCGATTCTGCGACGCAGGTGGTGAAAGCGATGACGTCATGCTTCACCACGTTCTCGATCTCGGTGATGCGGTCCACCGCGATGGCGGCGTGCTGGCGCAGGGCCTGGGCCGCTTCGGTGGGGACAATGCCCATCTCGGCCAGCGTTTCGCTGGAGGCTAGTTCAACCGCCAGCCACTGCTGGTACTTGTTCTCTTCGCTCCAGATATGGCCGAGCGTGGGCCGGGTGTAACGGGCAATCATTTTCGGTTCTCCTGGCGCGCCATCGTCAGCTGTTCAGGCCGCAGCGCGCCGGTCAAGTTCTTAATCTCAAAGGGTGAACAACTCACCGGCTTGCCGGGGCTCCTGCACGATCAGCCGCGTCGCCAAGCCGCGCCGGTCCAGTTCCTGGGACGCCACCAGCCGGACCAGATCGGGGTAGTTGTTCTGTTCACTTAAGTGTCCCAGCACCAGGGTGGCAGTGCGTTCATCCAGGTCATCCCGGATAAACTGGCTGGCCACCTCATTCGACAGGTGGCCCATCCGGCCCATGACACGCTGCTTGACGGACCACGGATAGGGGCCCACTTTCAGCATGTCCAGGTCGTGATTAGATTCGAGCAACAGAAAATCGGTTTGGCGCAGGTGCCACTTGATCGAATCCGGCACATAGCCCAGGTCGGTCGCGATGCCGATCACCCGGCCTTCGGCGCGAAGGGTGAATCCCACAGGGTCGACGGCGTCGTGGGGAATGGTGAAACTGGTGACTTCGATGTCGCCGATGGCAAAAGTCGCACCGGCCTGGAAGGGCCGGACATCGGGCTGATGGCCACCCCAATCGATCTGTTGGGCGCAGCGGTGAGACAGATAAACGGGCGTCTGTCGCCAGCCCGCCTCGCGCATGGGGCGGCTGGGCATTTTGGCCAGCACCGGCAAGCCGGCGATGTGATCGCTGTGCTCATGCGTCACCAGAATCGCGTCCAGCCGCTCCAGACTTTCGCCCACAGCGGCCAGTCGCGCCATCGTCTCGCGGCGGCTCAATCCGGCATCAATCAGCAGCCGGGTGTTCCCGGTGGAGACAAACGTGCAGTTGCCGGAACTACTGGACGCCAGGATGCAGATCTTTACGGGCAATGCTCAATTTTAGCGCTGCCTCCGCTT
>JBIKMK010000450.1:0-4250 GCA_044359315.1 Bryobacteraceae bacterium
GATTGGTGGCGGCGATCTTTCTGGGGATGAATTTGGTTTTCGTTTATGCCGCCCCGTTGAGCGAGATGCGTGGCGTTTTCGCGGTCGGATCGTTTGCGGCGTCGAAACTGTTTGGGGCGGGCGTGGCCGGTCTCTTCAGTGGCGCGATGGCGCTCTCGCTGGTGCCGACCGTGAACGCGATGGTCACCATCGGGCCGCGAGTCTATTACGCGATGGCCCGCAATGGGGCGTTCCTGTCGCTGGCCGCCTATGTCGATCCCAAGCGCCGGACGCCGGTGGCGGCGATTCTGCTCCAAGGCGGGATCTCGATTCTGATGACCTTTACGCCGTTCCCGTCGCTGATCCAGTTCATCGGCATGACGCTGAACTTCTTTGCGGTGATGGCGGTGGCTTCACTGTTCATGTTCCGCCGGCGTGACGGCTGGAAGCGGACCGGCGTGGTCAACTTTGCCTGGCCGCTGATGCCGGTGGTGTTCATCCTGGCCGGGACGTGGATGACGATTTATGGCTTCATCTACTCGCCGGTGGTTTCGTTCTCCGCGACTGCCTTGATGGTGGTGGGGGCGGTGGTGTTCCATTCGCGCTACCGCCCGGCCCAGACGGCCATGGCGGCGGGCGACTAGGCGCGGAAGCGAGCAACCCCATGGCAGCTAAACTACTGGACGGAAAATTGATCCGGGATGAGATTCTGGCCGAATTGCGGCCCCGGGTTCAGGAATTGACCCAGCGCGGACGGGCTCCGGGCCTGGCGGTGGTGCTGGTGGGGCACGACCCGGCCTCCGAGCTTTATGTGCGCAGCAAGGAGAAAGCCTGCGCCGAACTGGGCATCTATAGCGAAAAGCATACGCCTCCCGCCTCCAGCACCACTGCCGAGCTGATTGCGCTGGTGGAGAGCCTGAACGCCCGCCCGGAGATCGACGGCATCCTGGTGCAGATGCCATTACCTGCGCAGGTCGACACCCGGGCTGTATTGCACGCCGTCGATCACGCCAAAGATGTCGATGGCTTCCACCCGATGAACGTCGGCAAGTTGGTGGAGAACCAGCCCGGTGCCCGCGCCTGCACCCCGGCTGGGGTGATGGAAATTCTGCGCCGGTATGAACTGCCGGTGGCGGGCAAACGTGCTGTTGTGGTGGGCCGGTCCGACATCGTGGGCAAGCCCATGGCCCTGATGTTGCTTCATGCCAATGCCACCGTGACCATTTGCCACTCCCAAACGTCTAACCTGGCCGAAGAATGCAAACGCGCGGATATTCTGGTGGCTGCTCTCGGCCGGCCCGCCATCCTGGGGGCGGCCCACATCAAGCCGGGCGCGGTGGTGATCGATGTGGGCATCAACCGGGTGGACGGCAAAGTGCTGGGCGATGTGCAGGCCGAGGCGGCGGCGGAACTGGCTTCCGCCTACACGCCAGTTCCCGGCGGTGTTGGGCCGCTCACCATCGCCATGCTGATGTCGAACACCGTGGCCGCGGCTGCGCGACGGCTGGCCTAACCGTGCTGCGCGTCGGTCTCACCGGTGGCATGGCCACCGGCAAAAGCTTCGTGGCCGCCGAACTTCAGCGGTTGGGTTGTGACGTACTCCAGGCCGATCAAGTGGGCCATCGGCTGCTGCAAGCCGGAGGCGCGGCGGTGCCCGCGGTCGTCAAGGCGTTTGGACCTGAGGTACAGAACGCGGAGGGCGGCATTGACCGGTCCACCTTGGCGGCGATTGTGTTCAACGATGCGGCCAAGCTGGCGGAATTGAACGGAATCGTCCATCCGCTCGTCTTTCAACAAGAGGAGGATTGGATGGCCACGTTGCGCCCCGATGCCATTGCGGTGGTCGAAGCCGCGATTCTCATCGAGTCCGGCTCCTACCGCCGCTTCCAGCAGATCATCCTGACCACCTGTGACGAAACCGTCCAGTTGGCGCGAGCCATGGCCCGCAGCGGCCAAACCGAACAGGAAGTGCGGGCGCGTCTGGCCCGGCAACTGCCGCTTGCACAGAAGCGGCAGTTTGCCGACCATATCATTGAGACCTCAGGCAGCCCGGAATCGACCATCGAGCAGACCCGGGCGGTCTACCAAAAATTGCGGAGTCTGGCATGAAGGCGAGAATTTTCATCATCGCGGCGCTATTGGCCGGCGGCTTCTACTACGCCACGTCAGTGGCCCGAGGAGATTGGCGGGCGTTCTTTGCTTCGCGCTCCACCACCGGACTGCCGATCTGGAGCGGGCCGGAAGTGGCCCGCTCCGCCGGCTTAAGCTCCGATGAAGTCAACAGCATCGACATCTACAAGCGTGCGCACCCGGCCACGGTGAACATTACCAGCACCGTCTATCAGCGCAACTGGTTCATGGAACTGGTGCCGCGCACCGGCACCGGGTCCGGCTTCTTGATCGACGACAAAGGCCACATCCTCACCAATAACCACGTGATCACGGGTGGCGGCCAAGGGGTGGGCAAGAAGTTGACGGTGACTCTCGCGGACAAGAGTACCTACACGGCTTCTGTTCTTGGTCTGGACCCGCTGAACGATTTGGCCTTGATCAAGATTGAACCGCGCGGCAAGTTGACTTACCTCAAGATGGGTGATTCTGATGCCATCCAGGTGGGTCAGAAGGTGCTGGCCATCGGCAATCCGTTTGGTCTCGACGGCACGCTGACCACCGGCGTGATCTCCAGCATGGGCCGCACCATCCAGGATGAGCGGGGCCGGGAGCTGGAAGGCCTGCTGCAGACCGATGCGTCGATCAACCAGGGCAACTCGGGCGGGCCGCTGCTGGATAGCCAGGGTAGTGTCATTGGAGTCAACACCGCCATTCTCGCGGGCCCGCAGGGTATGGGGACCACGGGCATTGGCTTTGCCATGCCGATCAACAAAGCCAAGACCATGCTGGATGACTATCAGGCGGGCCGCAAGTACTCGCCGCCGCGCCTGGGCGTCAGCGTGGTCTATGTGGTGGGCGAACTGGCGGAGGCGTTGGGCCTGCCGCAACAGGGTGGCTTGTTGGTGCAGGGCGTGACGCGCGGCTCGGCGGCGGAAGCGGCGGGCATTCGGGGACCGCGTGAGCTGGCCATCATCGGCAATGCTGAGATCGGCGTCGGTGGTGATCTGATCGTGGCCTTGGACGGCAAACCGGTCGACCGCCTGGACGCCATCAGCCGTACCTTGTCTAAGAAGCGGGCGGGGGACCAACTGGAAGTGACCCTCTCGCGCGGCGGCCGCAACGTTTCGCTCAAACTCACCTTGGGCGCGGCTCCCGCCGAAGATCGGCTATAAGTCCGGCGGGTGTGGCCCGAGCAGGGTATCGTAGAACTCATGCTGACCCGCCGCGCCGCCTTGTTGACCCCGCTGGCGCTGGCCGCGGGCGGCGCAACGGCAGCAACGGGCAAAATGAATCTCAGTCTCCACCAATACACGTCCGCCGGCGCGGGCTATCAGCGATCCCTGGAAGGGTGGGCCAAGGCGGGCATCCGCTTCGTCGAGCCCGCCGCCAATCTGCTGGATGAGTATCTGAAAACCGAATCGATGGCCAGCGCCAAACGGGTGCTCACCGACAACGGCCTCACCGTGGTCTCCGGCGCTATCGGCACCACCGGTTTGTGGGAGCCGAACCCCAAGTTCGCTGAGAACCTCGAAGCCTTCAAGAAACGCTGCGCGCAGTTTGTCGAACTGGGCGCGCCCGTGGTCTATTCACCCTGCGCCACCAGCTCCAAATTCACCGTGGACGACTACGCCCGCGGCGTCGACAATATTCGCCAGGTGGCGGAAGTGGCGCGACAGTTTGGGCTGAAGGTGGGGGCCGAGTTCGTGCGGAACTCAACCTACATGGCCTCGCTGCCGACCGCGCTGCGGCTGTGCCGGGCTGCGGCGCACCCCAGCTTTGGCGTCCTGTTCGACTGCTACCACTTCTGGTCCGGCCCCAGTAAGTTCGAGGACATGGACCTGATCCGGCCCGGCGAGATCGTACACGCCCACCTGAACGACACGCAGGACTTGCCGCGTGAACTGCTGGACCAACAATCCCGCGTCATTGCCGGTGACGGCGTCGCCCCGCTGGCCCGCATCCTCCGCAAGCTGGTAGACAAAGGCTATGCCGGACCCATCTCGGTGGAGCTTTTCCTACCCAAGTTCCAGCAAGCGGATCCGTTCACGCTGGCCCAGGAGATCAAGGCCAAGTCGGAAGCGGTTTTGAAGCAGGCCCAGGTCTAGTTTCCCCTAGGCGGATTACGCGAACAGCTCGCGGATCACTTGGCCACCGGTCTG
>JBIKMK010000449.1:0-4250 GCA_044359315.1 Bryobacteraceae bacterium
CAGGGTACATGCAAGTGGTTGGGAAGTGGGTTGTAGATGACGTCAATGTCCGGGTCCGCCAGCAGCTCTTCGTAGCTGCCATAGGCCTTCCCCGCCCCCAACTGCGCAGCCGCCTCGGTGGCGCGGCCCAAGTCACGGGAGGCAACTGCGGTGATCTCATTCGCACTGCTCTTCATCGTCGCGGGCAGCAGCTTGGTCATGGCGAATTTGGATACGCTCAGGACGCCCCAGCGCAGCTTTGGGTGGTGTTGGCTCATGCGGGCTAGTTTCTCACGGACGGCCGCCGCCATCCGGAACTCTTCCTGTGCTTCCGCGTGGCGGCCCTTTGATTCGAGCAGCGCGCCCATCATCTCGTGCGGCTCCGGGTCCGATTCATCAATCCGCAGCGCCTCATGGCACCAGTTGATAAAGGCCCGGATCTCGTTGATCTTCAGCGACAGCCGAGCGCACTGCTTGGCCACCGCCGCACTTTCCGGCTCCAACTGCAGCGTCGCTTCCAGCACTTCCAGGGCTTCGCCAATGCGATCCTGGCGCTCCAGAATCAATGCGGCCTCCACCGCCTCGGCGATCACCGCCGAGCCCGGAGAATTGCGATTTGGTGAATCAAACACTTTGCGATTAGGCACCCAAACCGAATATACTGGAAGTTCGCCCTTGACCGCGCCGCCCGGCCGGTCAGACAACACGGGCGCGTAGCTCAGCTGGTTAGAGCGCCTGCTTCACACGCAGGAGGTCCGGGGTTCGAGTCCCTGCGCGCCCACCATTCCTTCTCCCAACTCCACACAGAGACTACCGCGGCTCGTGGCACGTATTGCAGTCGTTGGGAGCCTTTTTCTGCTGGTGGCAGGTCATGCAGCCGCCCATGGAGATGTCGCCTTCTTTGGCCAGCACTTCGCTTTGGGCGACGTCGCTGTGACAATTCTGGCAACTCGCGCCTGCCTCTGCGTGGATGCGGTGCGAGAAGAAGACGTAGCTCGGGATCTGGTAGACGCGCTTCCACTTGATCTCGCGCTTCTCCGCCCCGGCCTTGGCCAGTTCCTGGATGTGCGGCGAATCGGTTTTGATGGCGCGATGGCAGGTGAGGCAGGTGGCTACCTTGGGAATGCCCATCGATTCACCGGGGTCGGCGTTGGTGTGGCACGTTTTGCACTGCAACCCCTTCGAGATATGTAGCTTGTGCGAATAGGGCACCGGCTGCACGATGGGGTCGGCCGCCAGAAAGAGGAGCAGCAGCCAGCTAAAGGTCGCCACGTTTCATCCTTTCTACGATGTACTCGCTGGACCGCAGCGCCAGCGACAGAATGGTGAGCGTCGGGTTCTGCGCGCCGCCGGTCACGAACGCCGAGCCGTCAAAGACGAACAGATTCTTGATCTCGTGCGATTGGTTCCACTGGTTCAGCATCGACTTCTTGGGGTCCGCGCCCATGCGGCAGGTGCCCAGTTCGTGGATCGATTCGCCCGGCGGCACCATCTGCGAATGCGCTTCCAGGATCTCAAAGCCAGCCGCGCGGCAAAGCTCGGAAGCGACTTCCATGGAGTCCTTCGCCATGGCATGCTCATTCGGCGTGTAGCGATGCTCAATATGGAGCGACGGGATGCCCCAATCGTCCTTCAATGTGGGGTGGATGCGGACGTGATTCTCAAAGCGCGGCAGCACTTCGCCCATGGTGGTGAGCGAGAAGCTGGCGTTGGCCAAATCGGCCACTTCCTTCAGTAGAGGCTCGCCGTACTTGGGGATGTACTTGGGGTTGATGCCGCCGCCGGAGCCGAAATCGTACGTGTAGCCGCGCAGGAAGCCGTTCTCTTTTTGCCCGGGCTTCAGGTTGCGGAAGCGGACGATGTACCCTGCCCCGCCCGTGACGCCGCGAGGCGCGCGGCTCAGGCGAGCTTCCGGCACCAGCGCCTGCACGACGTTCTTCACATAGATCTGGTCGAACAGATAATGCCCCAAGGTGCCACTGGAGTTACCCAGGCCGTTCGGCCAGCGCGTCGATTTGGAGTTCAACAGCAACCGGGTTGTTTCGAGCGTCGCCGCGCCAAGGATTACCGTCTTGCCGCCCACAAAGTAGTCGCGCTTGGACCGGCGGTCGACAAAGTGGACCCCGTTCACCAGGCCGGTCTTCGCATCAAACGAAACTTCGCGCGCAATCGCATTGGGCACGATGGTCAGCTTACCGGTGGCGAGTGCTTCCGGCAGCAACAGGTTCAAGCTGCTGGCGAGCGTTCCGGTGGCGCGCCGGGGCTTGGTGATCGGAATGCCGCGCTTCTTCGCCGCATCGATAAATCGCTGATTGGCGGGCGATTCGGGCGAGCCATCCACCAGTAGCTTGCCATCCGGCAACTGCGGCAAGCCTTCATTGCGGCCTGAAACTTTGAAGATCGGCTCAACGCGATCGTAGAACGGGGCCAGATCGGCGTAGCTGACCGGCCAGTTCTCGCCAAAGCCGTCGTGGTCTTTTGCCTTGAACTCGAGATCGCTGAGCCGCCAGGAGGCGCGGCCCCAGCGGTTCATCTTGCCGCCGCCCATGCGGATGCGGACCCAATAATATGGGTCCTTTTCCGGGTGCGAATACGGATTCTGCTTTTCGTCGAGCCAGGCGTTCTCGTTGGCTTCCGAGGCCTGGGTGACGTGCGGGAAGCGGCCCGGCGTGCCGAAGCCGCGGAACGGGAGGTCGTAGATGGGGCGCAGTTCGCTCTGCTTTTCCAGGTCCAGCATCGGCCCGGCTTCTAGCATCACGCACTCAATGCCGGCCTTGGTCAACGCCCACGCGGCCATGCCGCCAGAAGCACCGGAGCCGACGATCACGACAGGATATGTTTTGGCCATGGTTGTCGATTCCTATTCCGCCGCCTTGAAGTAGCTGACCACGCCCGCACCGCGACGCCCGGCGGCCCATTCGCGAGAGTTGGCGGTGGCCCGGAAGAGATCGTCTTTCAGACGCTTCAAGAAACGCTCCTGCGGATCGGCCGGTTCGGCGTAGGTCCAGGGCTTTTCAAGCAGGGAAAGACTGCCCGGTTTCGCCAGGCCCGCGCGGTAGGCTTGCTGATCCTTGAGCAGTGACTTCGACAACAGAAAATCGAGAAACCGCGGCACCCCCGCTTCCACCGCTCCGGCACGCCCGCCGACGCTGGGAATGATCTGGCCCGCCAACTTCTCGAGCGTCGTAAACTCGGCTGGAGAGAAGAACTTCAGGGTGGTCTCCGCCACCGTTTCCGGGTGCGCGGTGGCGATGTCTTGCGACCACAACGATGGGGTCGCCAGCAGCGCGCTTAAGGCATGGCGTCTCAGCATGAAGTCTCAAGTTATCACGTGCGCGCGATCCGGGCGATTTGCCTAGCGCCCTGCCGCTTGCGCCATCACCCTGCCGCCGAGGCCTATGCTGTTAAGCATGCTTGCCTTCGCCCTGCTGCTGGTGGCCCTGGAGACCACGCTGCACCACGTCCACCTGAACACGGTCAACCAGAAGTCGGCCGAAGAGTACTTCGCCAAGAGGTTTGAGCCGGGACCGTTGCGGTTCAACGAAGTGAAGCAGCTGCCGCCCGCAGCGCTGACGTCGGCGATCTGGCACATTGGCTGGGGCTCGCCGGACCCGCGGGGTGAGTACCAGTATCAGGTGGCGCTCGGGACGAAGTACGCCACCATGCCGACCAATCTGCCTGAGGCTGGTCCGGACTTCTTCTTCAGCTACGTGGAGACGCCGGAGAAGGCGTTGGTCGAGATCAATAACGCGCCCGACAACAAGTTTCGCCACGTGCATCTCTTCTCTGATGACCCGATCGCGGCGGCGGAGTGGTACATCAAGCATCTGGGCCTCAAAACCTCTGGCGGGCGTCCCTTGTCGCGCAAACTGGTGCGGCTGCTGAACACCGACATCGGCCCGACGGCCAACCTCACCGTGCCCTCCGTACAAGGCGTCCCGGTCTCGCTGGGCATCTTCCCGGTCTCCTGGGCGCGGACGGAGTATAGGGATGATTGGAAGGGTGTCAGTAGGCCCGTGCCTTCGGCTGGACGCGTGGTTGACCATCTCGCATTTGCGGTCGCGGATCTCGATGGCACGCTGGCCAAGATGAAGGCCGATGGGGTGAAGGTACTAGAGTTGCCGAAGCGCCAAGGCGACTCCGGCGTGTATGTCGAAGGGCCGGACCGGATTTTGATTGAGTTAGTGAAGAAGTAACGCAACTAATCCACCATGTCGCTGGAACCCTGGTGGCGCAGGCTGTCAGCCTGTAGGCGGATTTCATTCCGCCCC
>JBIKMK010000452.1:0-4248 GCA_044359315.1 Bryobacteraceae bacterium
CGGATTCGTCCGAGAAGTAGGCGATCCACTTGCCGTCGGGGGACCAGGCCGGGTCGCGCTCCGCTACGCCGGAACTGTTCGTTAGATTGCGCACATCGCCCTTGTCGGCGGGCACGGTGAAGATTTCCCCGCGCGATTCAAACACCGCTCGGGCCCCGGTGGGTGACAAGTGATAGCTGCTGATTGAACGGCCCAGTTTCTCCAGGCGCGGCCGGACGCCGGCCAGATCACCGCCGCTCAACTTGATCTCCAGCTTCTGCGCCTTGCCGGATTTCAGGTCAAGCAGGTTGATATCGCCAAACTGCTCAAAGGCGATGGCATCCGGCCCGGCGGAGGCGGCCTTGATGTCGAGGCCCTTGTTGTCAAACGCCGTGGTCAGCTTCTTAGACGAGACATCGTAGGCGTAAAGGGAATAGCGACCGGTGCGGTCCGACAAAAAGTAGACCTTGTTGCCAATCCACATGGGCGAATGGTCGTTGGAGTCAGTGCGGGGCAGCTTGGTGATGCTGGAATCGGCCAGCTTGGCGATCCAGACGGGCGTCGCGCGTCCGCCGCGATAGCGCTTCCAGGCCTGATCAGCCCGGTTAAACGGAACATAGGCCAACTGCGATCCATCGGGCGAAAAAGAGCCCTGGAATCCAGTCGGCAGCGGAAGTTCCTGCGGGAACCCACCCTCCAAGTCAACGGTATAGAGGCGTACCGCACCGTTGTGGGTGGTGCCGCTGTTGACGAACAGCACGCGTTTGCCATCTGGCGTAAATCCTCGAGCGACGTCGAAGCCTGGGTGGAACGTCAAGCGTTTCGGGATGCCGCCGGTCGACGGCACGACGAACACGTCCGTGTTGCCATCGTAGTTGCCGGTAAAGGCCACCATGCTGCCATCGGGCGAAAAGCGCGCCTCCGATTCGACGCCCGGGCCACTGGTCAGGCGAGAAGCCTCGCCACCGGAACGGCTGGTGATCCAAAGATCATCCGCATATTCGAACACCACGTGAGTTTTTGAGACGGCCGGATTTCGCAATAGATATTGAGAGTCGGCGGCGAACAGGGTGATGACGGAAGACAGCGCCAGGATGGCAAAACGCATAACTTACCTCTGCTTTTGACGATATCGCTACCCCTCCGGTGTGCGCAACGCATTTTGTTCAATCAGTTGGGGTGTGGCGGAAGGATAAGGAAAAGCGTGGTCTTCCGTTGGGCCTTCAAATACTAAAAAGTCCCGCCGAAGAGAATGGGGAATCATGAAACAAATAGTCTTCCTGACCATCGCCGGAGCCCTTGTGGCTGCCGCGCAGCCAGTCATCGAAACTGCCGAGAATGCGGCCGGGTACATGAAGTCGGGTCTACCGAACGGTGGTCTCGCCCAGGGCAGCCTGATCGTGATCAAGGGCCGCGGCCTCAGCCAGCGTGACTACCGGAATGTGTCGATCCCGCTGCCGCTGGAACTGGCGGGAACGACGGCGCAGATCACCGTAGGCTCGACGACACTGACGATGCCGATGAACTATGTGATCGGCATTCCGGACAACAAGACCCAGATTTCAGCTGTCATTCCGTCCACCACCCCGTTGGGATCAGGCAGTATTCGCGTTACCTACAACGGCCAAACCAGCGCGGCTTTTCCCATCACCGTCGTCAAGACGGCCTTTGGAATCTTCACGATCAACTCTGCCGGATCCGGATCGGCCATTGCCTACACGGGGCCGAATCTGAACACGCCAACGGAGGCGCTGCGGCCCGGTACGGTGGCGCAGATATTCGGTACGGGCTTGGGTCCGGTGAGCTACTCCGATCGGGAGCCGGCCCAGGGCGGCGATCTGAACGTCGATGTCGAGGTGTGGGTAGGCTTCAAGCGGGCGGCGGTCTCGTACAAGGGGCGGATTCCGCAGATTGCTTCCGTTGACCAAATCAACTTCACCGTTCCGGCCGATACGCCGCCGGGTTGCGCCGTTTCGTTGGTTGTGAGAGCGGGTGGTGTGGTTAGCAACGCCACCACTGTTCCCGTCGCGGCTGCCGGCAGAACTTGCTCTGATCCCTTGGGTTACCCCGCCGACGTGATCTCCAAGGCCAGCGGTGGCGTGAATGTCGGGTACATCGGCCTGGTGAAGACCGCCATTCAGGTAACCGTTCCGGGTGCAGGAACGGTGGACAGCAAGACGGACTCACTGCTGGGTAGCTTCCAACGCATGAGCTATACCCAGTTTCTGGCCAACCCAAGCGAATCTCCGTCCGTGGGATCCTGCACCACCTACACCTTCACTGGTCAAAACCCAGCGGCTGAGGTGACGGTGCCCCCCGTGGGGCTGGATGCCGGCGTCAGCCTCGCCGTGGCGGGTCCGTCCGGCAGCCAGACGCTGGATAGGGTCCCGAACCAGAGAGGTTTTTACAGCAAGAGCATCATCGCCACCGGCCTGCCGGGCGGCATCTCCATTCCGGGCTTCTCCGGTGGAGCAGAGTTCCTGACGCCGGGCCGCTTTACGGCGACCGGGCCCGGTGGCACCGACGTCGGCCCCTTCTCCTCCTCGGTGACGTGGCCTTCAGCCTTTACCTGGAGCAACCAATCCAGCATCGCCAGCGTGCCCCGCACGCAGGACTTGACTGTCACCTGGACCGGTGGTCCGCCGGACGGCTATGTGGCCATTTCAGGGTTCTCGATTGGCGGATCCATCACGGCTCCCGTGGGCGCCGGCTTCACCTGCCTCGAAAGGGCCCCGGCGGGCCGCTTTGCGATTCCGGCAGTAGTGCTCCAGATTCTGCCCACCACGACGACCCTGGCCGCCGGTGTCCAGGCTGGCCTGCTGAGCGTGGCGGCGGTTGGTCTGCCCGTACAATTCACTGCCACCGGTCTGGACTATGGGTACATGAACTTCAACAGCGTCGTGGCCAAGCTGGTGAACTACCAGTAGTTCGTTCTCTAAAGAGTCCAGGTAACGTGGGGCCGGCCGGGCATATGCTCGTTGTCGGCCCTATCCGCGTCTGGGGCAGGCACTATCTCCCTAAATCGACATTTCTATCACCTCTAATGAGGGGATCGGCTAAGTGTTTCCGCTGTCTGAATGCAAGCCCTTGTTTGGGTTTGCAGTAGGGGGCCAGGAATCGCCCAGGGAGCTTTAGTAACAATGAATCGTATCACCATCGGTCTGTTGTTCTGCGCAACCGTGTGTCAGGGCCAGCCGGTGATCGAATCCGCGGAGAACGCGGCGGGATTCATGAAGGGCGGCCTGCCCAACGGCGTGCTGGCTCAGGGGAGCCTGGTCGTGATCAAGGGACGCGAGTTGAGCCAGCGCAGCTTGGCCCAAGCCGGAATGCCGTTGCCGTCGGAACTGGCCGGTACGTCGGCCCAAATCACTGTCGGTACGGTCAGCTTGCCGATGCCGCTGAACTACGTGATCGGCACCAGCGACTACCGGACGCAGATTTCGGCGATTGTTCCTTCCTTAACGCCCACCGGCCTGGGTAGCATCCGCGTAACCTACCAGGGCCAAACCTCATCCGCTTTCCCGGTAACCGTCGCCCGGACCGCCTTTGGGATCTTCACCATTAACTCCATCGGCTCTGGAGCGGCCGTCGTCTTTACCGGTTCTACTTTGAACACGCCCACGGAGTCGCTGCGGCCCGGCGGCTTGGCGCAGATCTTTGGGACGGGACTGGGGCCTGTGCCCTATTCCGACCGGGCACCGGCGATGGCCGGAGATCTGAACGTTGACGTCGAAGTTTGGGTGGGCTTCAAGAAGGCTCAGGTCCTCTACCAGGGCCGTGTACCCGAGATCCCATCCATCGACCAGATCAACTTCACCGTCCCCGTGGACACGCCGCCGGGCTGTGCCGTGGCCTTGCTGGTCCGCGCCGGGGGAATGGTCAGTAATGCCACCACCATTCCGGTGGCACCCGCGGGCGGCAGCTGTAGTGACCCGCTGGGGTATCCGGCGGAGCTGTTCTCGCGGGCGGCGCGGGGCGGCAATGTGGGGACGATCACTTTACACAAGAGTGCGGTCTCATCCGGCGGCACCGGAGCGGTGGCCGAGCCCACGCGTGCTGAGTCGATCACCGGCACCTTCCAGCGCATCGACTACTCGCAGTTGCTCAGCTACCCCGGCAGTGGTCCTTCAGTTGGCTCCTGCGTTGTGAACAGCTTCTTCGGCCAGTCTCCGGTCGCCGGCGTCGCCATACCATTTGCTGGACTGGATGCGGGTGCCGCACTAACCGTTGCTGGTCCGTCCGGTAGCCGGACACTGGAGCGCCACTGGT
>JBIKMK010000453.1:0-4247 GCA_044359315.1 Bryobacteraceae bacterium
GGAAAGTCACCAGACCCGTCTTACGATGAATCGCCAGATGCATCGCCGTGATGTCGCTGTAGCCGGCGAATACCTTGGGGTTGCGGCGGATCAGATCGTAGTCGATCCCGTCCAGAATGTGCGGCGTGCCGTAGCCACCGCGGATGCAGATGACGCCCTTCACTTCCGGGTCGCGGAACATCTCGTGCAGATCGTTGAGGCGCTCCTGGACGGTGCCGCCGACGTAGCCGGTCCGCTTCTTAACGTTGCGGCCCACCTTCATCTTCAGGCCGAAGTGCTCGGTGGTCAGCTTCAGCAAATCCAGTGTCACCGGATCGCTGACATACGTGGAAGGTGTGATCAAGCCCACGGTGTCGCCGGGGCGGAGCGCTTTGGGTTTCAGCAATGCGGGCGCAGCCTGCGCGGCAACCATCCCAGCAGAAGCAAGCCCCAGGGCCGGGGCGGCGAACACTTCACGGCGAGTCATAGGGCTATTGTGCCAAGATCCGCCCGCCCCTTGAAGTGCAGGCTATGCCGAACTCAGGCCACGCGGTGCGCGGCGGCCACGGCATCATTCAACTCAATGCCCAAGCCCGGTTTGTCGGTTAGCTTCATGACGCCGCGCTCGAAGCGCTCGGGCGGCGTCACCAAACTGGACCGCCAGTCCACTTCGCCGTAACCCAGTTCGAGAATCAGAAAGTTTGGCATCGACGCGCATACATGGGCCGCGGCCGCATTGCCGATCGGGCTGGCCGGGCCATGCGGCGACACCGGCACGCCAAACGCTTCCGCCACCGCGGCGGATTTCTTCAGCTCCAGCATGCCGCCGCAGTACTTCACATCCGGCATGATGATATCCACGCTGCCCGCTTGCAGGTACTGCTTGAAGGCCGGCATGCCATAGAGCAGTTCGCCCCCTGCTGTCCGCATGGGCGCGGCGCGGTCGATCTCCGGCAGCCCCGCAGGCGGCGTCACTTCTTCCAGCCAATATAGCTTCAGCGGGACCATCCGCTTCACCAGTTCCAGACCTGTGGGCACATCAAAACGGTCATGCCCATCGACCAACAAATCACCCTTTGCCCCCAGCACCTCGCGCACGGCTTCGATGCAGGCTACGCCATTGTCGACACCGGCTTGAAAGCCCGCCGCACCAGGCTTGGGAATGCCGTCAAACGGTGCCAGCTTGATCGCGTCAAATCCATCGGCCACCGCTCTCTTGGCGGAAGCCTGAAAGCCTGCGGGTGTGCGCTCCACTGTGCAGCGGTTGATGTTGGCATAGTGCCGGATCTCGCGCCGCAATGCTCCGCCGAAAAGCTCATAACAGGGCACGCCCAGCACCTTGCCCTGGATGTCCCACATCGCCTGCTCCAGGCCACTGACGGCGCTGGCTACGGTCGAGTTCTTCTGTTGCCGGACGAGCGGGTCCGCGTGGGCGTGGAGCCACTCCACATCAAACGCAGTCCGGCCCTTCAGGCTCGAAAACAGCTGCTCAATGAGCTGTATGGTAACCGCATCTCCCGGCCCGTGCGAAGCCTCGCCCAAGCCGGTCACACCCGTGTCGGTCTTCAGCCTCACGATCACCCAGTTGCCCCGATGGTTCACCTTCACCTGGAAGATCTCCATCGAGGCGATGAGGGGCTTCGTCGCCGCCTGGGCAGGCTGACGCAAGGCCCAAGCCCCGCCCAGCGCCACACTCAATGCCTGCCGCCGGTTGATCATGCGGTTACCAGTTGGTCAGCGATCCATCGGGCCGCCGGAAGATCGGCAGCGGAGTGGATGCCTTGCTTACTTCGGTCAGCAGCTTTAGGCCGGCCGGGTTGAACTCCACGCCTAGGCCTGGCCGTTGATTGGGCCACAGCTTGCCGTCTTTGAAATCGAAATACTTCGGCAAATAGGTTGCGGGCAGTGGACCGTTGCCCCGCATCTCCATCAGCACGGGGCCAGAGAACACGGCGCAGCAATGCACTAGCGCGGTCTCCGCAATCGGGCCCGTGAAGTGGGGCGTCAAGCCGACATAGTGCGTCTCGCAGAGCGCGGCCTGCTTCATGTACTCGGTGATGCCGCCGCAGTTGGGGATGGAGACGCGAGAGTAGTCAATCAACCGGCCCTCCACCAGTTCATGCAGACCGTCCCACTTATCGGCGAAATGCTCACCCACGGCGATGGGCACTTTCACCATGGGCCGCAGTTGGCGGTAGACGCCCGGGTTCTCGCTGCGCACCAGATCCTCGACAAAGTACGGCTCCAGATTCTCGATCAAGCCAGACAAACGCACAGCGTCCGAGAAGTCCAAGCGCGTGTGATAGTCGATGGCCCAGCGGCCGGCGCCGCCCACGCCTGCGCGAACTTCCTTGCAGTGCTCATGGGTCCGCACCACTACTTCCTGAGAGATAAAGCGCCCGGGAGCGCCGCCGCCGTGGGTCGCGCTGCCGCCGTCCAGCACCCCGGTGCGGAACGCGCGGAAGCCGGCATCGACGCAAGCCTTGGCGGTGTCGCGGGTGTTGCGGCCGTTGGCCGGATAGCCGGTGGAATAACACTCGACGTAGTCTCGCGCCACCCCGCCCAGCAGTTCGTGGATCGGAACGTCCAGCGCCTTGCCCTTGATGTCCCACAGCGCCATGTCCAGGCCGCCCAGGGCGTGGATCTTTTCGCGTCCCGGCGGGTAGAAGTACCCGCGGTACATCTCCTGCCACAGCGCCTCGATCTTGGTGGGATCCTTGCCGATCAATTGCACCGCGCAATCATTGATCAGGTCCGCGGTGCCGCCTTCACCGATGCCCGTGATTCCGGCATCCGTTTCGATGGTGATGATGTGGTGGCTCTGGTTGATGATCGGGCGGTTGATGGGCGATTCGTACAATCGCACCCGCGTGATCTTCATCTTCTTGATCGCAGCATCGGCGCGGCGGGCCAGCGGGAACCCGGCTACTGCAGCGGCCGCAAGCGAGGTCTTCAAAAATCGGCGACGGTTCATAACGTGGGCATTGTATCTGGATTCGCCACCAGCGTGCCGCGGTGATCTTTGGCAGTGTCACCTTTGGTCTCGACTTCCCGCTGCGGCTTGTTGAACAGACGCGCCAGCGGCAGCGTGTGGCGATGCTGATCCGGCTCCTGGAAAGGATCTGACGGGGAGCTTGTCACACGCTGGCTGATGGTGCTGGTTGTGTTCCAACGCAAGTGCATCTTTCCCTTGATTGGCCGGTGCCACAGGCAATGGAGCGCGGGGACTTGCTGGTCACTGGCCGGATCCTAGAAGGCCAATCTGGGGTGGTTACCTTCGCGCCGGCCCGCGCCAGTCTCACCCGCAGTCACCAGAAGGGCTACTTCAGGTGAGCTTCTAGACCCTCGCAGATCCGGGTCAGGCCATCTTCGCTCGCGATGTGGGCGCCGAGTTCGCGGGCTCGCGGAGCCAGTGCATCGATGCCTCTCAGCGCCTCCGCGATGGTCCGGGCGGAGTACTTGGCCCGGGACACCGTCCGGCCCACGCCCAGCCGGACGCACCGCGCGGCGTTGTCGGGTTGGTCGTGGCTGAAAGGGACGATCACGGTCGGGTGTCCGCTGCGGAGCGCCTGTGCGGTGGTCCCGACGCCGCCCTGGTGTACCGTCGCCAGCGCCCGCGGGAAGACCGCCGAGTAAGGGGCATAGTCGCCCACAAACACCTTGGACGATACCGGCGGCAGCGGGTTCCGCCCAAACACCCCCACCAGCATCACCGCGCGGCAGCCCAGCATCTCCACCGCCTTCAGCGCTTCGGTGTAGAACGGCCCCGCGGTCATAACGGCGGCGGAGCCCAGGGTGAAGACGACCGGCGGTTCACCGGCATCCAGAAACGCCTGCAAACCCGGCGGCAGGGGCTGCCCGGCTATCAATTGGTCGTAGAAGGGAAAACCCAACGGCTCACTTCCGGCCGGCCAGTCGCTTAACGGAGGGGCAAAGTGGCGCGAGAACCAGCTCTGATTGCCGTGCGGAGAGAACATTCCTTCCAGCAACGGGTTCTGCCTGCTGGGTGGCAGGCCCAGCTCTTGCCGCAGCCGGTGGATGGGCCGCGCCCAGAAGCGGGAGACTCCCGCCAACGCCTGGAAGATTTTGCGGTAGAACGCCGGGCTGACAGCATGCAGCGGACTCAGGAAGGAGAAAGCCGGGTGCATCATCGGTTCTTCGGTGGACATATAGGCCATCGGTTGCAGCGCCGCCTGAACCCAACGCTTCCCCAGCTTCTCCGCCGCCAGCGGCGTGGCGAAGCTGAGCAGGTGGCTGACGATCAGGTC
>JBIKMK010000454.1:0-4246 GCA_044359315.1 Bryobacteraceae bacterium
GAAACTTCGTTTGTGAAGACGGAAGCTGATGTGATGGCGCGGGCCAAGGAAGGCCCGGTGCTGATCATCCTCGACTTGAACTGCAACTCCGTGGAAACGGTAGACGTGGCGGTGAAGTTGAAAGCCGAGTTCAAGGCGATCCCCTTGATCGCCTTTGTCTCGCACGTACAAGGCGAGCTGAAGCAGAAGGCCCAGGAAGCCGGCATCGACATGGTGCTGGCCCGCAGTGCCTTCTCTCAGAACCTGCCCCAACTGCTGAAGCGCTACAGCGGCACGTATTAGCCCGCCCGCTTACCGCGCCGTGTCCAGCCTGAACCGCAGGAAGACCTGCGCCCCCACCGGCGTCGCGCTGTAATCGGCGCGCAGACTGGCGCTGGGCCGGTAGAGCATCACCTGACCTCCCATTGAGGCCGATAGCCATCTGGCCGGACGTGGCAGATCGTGCCCGTAGCCCAGCGTCAGCGCGGACACCTGGCCAATCCGTGTCGGCTCACCGGTGACGAAACGAAGCGTCGAATCGCGGTCGGTCCGCTCCGCCCGCCCCCACGCCCAGTGCTTCTTCCAGCGCAGCGTCGATTCCGCCAGATAGCTGTTGGCCAGTCCGTGCGAACGGTCCTGCCCCCATACCAGCGTTGACGCCAGATAGCCCCGGCTCAGCGGTCGGACGTGTTGCGCGGAGACGGTCACCCGCGGCCCTTCCGGCAGCGCCCCACCCGAAAACTGGATGGCCCATCGCGAAGTGGGCTGCACGGTAACTCGCGTCGACCAGGCGTCCATTCGGCCCTTCTCCAGGTTCCAGCGACGCTCATCCGGCTCACGGCCATTGAAGCCGGAAACCTCAAACGTGACGCGCCGGTGAGTGACGCCGACGGTGACGACGTTGTTGGCGATGTGCGTGGCGTCCTGGTAGTGGTGGCCCAGCACGGCCATCGGATTTTCAGAAGCCGACAAGCGATGTGGAAACGCCGGCGGCCCCAGCGCGGGTTCGCCCCGTGGGCCGCCATAGACCATCAGCGAAGTCCGCTCCCCCACCGGCAGTGTGTACTGCGCCGCCAGTTCGATGAACAGATCGTGCGGATGTTGCCCATCCGCCAATGGCTTGCCATACGCGGTCTCACCGGCCTGGAACAGCAGGGGGTACCGGCGGCCGGTGATGGTGGCCGGGTCCAGCGACAGCATGGACCGCAGCGTCAGCGTGCCCCGCCCCCACTGGCGTGACGCCATCGGCATAATCCAGTTGGGCGCAAACAGCTTCTCGCCGCCCCGCGCGGTGGACTGCGCCGTGTAGACCAGATGCCCCTGCCCCATCGTCATCACTGACCAATCGCTGACCTTGGAGTGCGTCATGTACATCGGCTGGTCCGCCGGGCGCAGCGAAGTGCCGGACAAATACGGCATCATCGAGCTATCCATGGGGCTCACCGTGATCTCATCCGGGTTGATCCCGTCATAGAGTCCCCGGCCCGCTTTCCACCCGGCCCAGCATTCCTGGCAGACACCTTTGCGCTTCTCGCCGGGCTTGAGCTTCTCGGTGAGGTTGGCGCCGCAGCTGCATTCCTGCTCAAAAGCACACTCATTGCAGCCCCCACGAATGCAGCACGAATAGCGGCGTTCGCCCGCAAGCGTCCGCTTGCAAGCCAGCATCACCTTCGAGAACTCGGCCGCCTTCCCGTCCTTCTGCAACTGCCGCGCGCGCTTGAGGTCAGCGGCGGCTTTGGACGGCTTCAGGTTCTTCTTGCCCGTGGAATGGCTCCATGCCAAGCCGGGGAACAACAGGACGGCGGCTGACAGTGCAGAAAGCCAGCGGACTCTGCCCCGGACTCTCACTGCGCCTCCAGTTTGAAAGGCGTCGCGATCACCTTTCCGCCTGACTGGACCTCCAGCCAAGCCTGGTACTTGCCCGGCTTCGGCAAACGGACCAGAAACTTCTCCGCCGAGGTCTCATCCGCCGGATGAGAATGCACCAGCGTTTCGCCATCTTCATGCAGGATGATCAGGTGGCCCATGGCACCCAGGTAGGGCTCCAGCGGGAGAGCGGGGGTTAGCTTTAGATCGAGCACGCCCGTGCGCCCCACCTTCGGCAGTGGACCCACGGCCAGCGTCAACGGACTCGGCACCACCGGAGCAGCCGCCGGGCCCTTCACCTTCAGCTTGGCCGCCACCACCTGTGAGCCCTTGCCGCGCGGGGCCATGTCCGCAAACACCAGGTAGTCTCCTCCGGCGGGCCAATCGAACTTCAGCTGGAATGAGCCGTCGGCCTTGGGTTCCGGGTGCAGATGGAGAAACACCTGGCGGTCCCGCCGGATGGCGATCAGGTGCAGCTTCTTTTCGTGCACCGTGTCGAACTCCTTCACTTGACCTTTCTCCAGCTCCTTCACGGACATGATCTTCAACGTCATGTCCTCCGGCTTGCCTTCCAATTCCAGCTTGTAGCCCGGCAGCCGTTTACCCGTCGCCGGGCGGGCGTCGCCTACCTCTAACGCAAACTCGCGGGTGAAGGCCGGTTGATCGGGTGGGGTAATGCTGAGCCGCAGGCGGAAGGTGCCGCCATGAACAAAAATCGGGTGCAGGCCGTAATCGCCCGGGATGCCTTCCGGATGGGCGATCTCTTCGATCTTGGGCATGCCCGCCATCGACGGCATGTCGACCACGGCTTTCAGTTGCGCACGCACCACGGGCATGGCACCCATCACGGGGTCGGACTTGCGGGGGTCCCGCACGCTCACCTCCAGGTGCATTTCCTCGCGTGCGGCAAGGCCGCCTTCGGGCAGGCGGAGCGTCACTTCATACGGGTCAGTTGCAGTTTGGGCCGGGACACACAGTCCCCCGGCGATGAATAGGGCAAAGGCGGGCGCAAGCGCGCGCGGAAAAAATGAAGGCACAGAGATCTCCTGTCAGTTCCCAAAAATGAAAAGTGGGACGGGCAGAAGAAAGATCAGATACGGAGGGCAGTCAGTCGAGGCGGTGAGGAATCGGCGGGAGGCAACAGCGTGACGGAATAGGCGGCTTCTACCGTTGGCGTCAGCGGCGAGGCATCAAGCACGGGCGCACTGCCCAGCATCACGTGGTCGAAAACCGCCGCCACATCCTTGCACAGCTTCTGGGTCTGCTGGCCGGATTCCGGGGCATGCTTCGGGCAATGCGGCACCTGCGGAGGTGTCAGGTCACAGGCCAGCGCACACTGCACAAAAAACAACAATGCGACCATGGCCAACCAAGCGACGCTGCGTCCGGGGAACCTCATGCGGCTACTTCCAACCTAACATGAAGGATGCGGAGAGCTTCGGTTTGGTTGCCGCGGCAGTTCATTCCCCTGGCGGCGGCGCGTTATGATGAGCCTCGTGAAGCTTGCCTGGTTAATGCTTGTGATCGCCTCGGCGTTGGTGGCCGGTGATGCTGACTTCAATGGCCGCTGGAACTTGACGGTCACCGGCGACCCGCGCGGTCGTGCGTGGTGGCTGGAAGTCTCCGGGGCCGGTTCCAAGAACCTGAAGGGTCGCTTTGTGGGTGCCCCCGGCGGACAGCCGGAAGGCCGGATGGGCGGGCAACTGGAAGAGATTCCGGAACTGAAGATTGACCGCGGCCAGTTGGAATTTGTCTTCAATCGCGACTATAAACCCACCGGCAAGCGTGGCCTCTACCGCGCCCGCATCGAGGGCCGCAAACTGGTGGGTTCGCTGGTGGTGGATGGCCTGCCGCGGGCGCAGTTTACGGGCCAGCGGGCACCCGAGATTCGCGATAAGGATGACAGCGCCTGGAAGCCGGGCAAAGTCTCCGATCTGCTGGCCGCCCAGGACTTGGCCCGGTGGAGAACGGCGCTCGGTCCAGTAAAGGGCTGGAGCTTCCAGAACGGCCTGCTCACCAATTCCCAAGGTGCCCCGGACCTGATCTCGACCGAGAAGTTCTGGAATTTTGAGCTTCACGCGGAATACCGCATCGGCCCCAAATCCAATTCCGGCATCTCCCTGCGGGACCGCTACGAGATTCAGATTGAAGACACCCACGGCAAGCCCCCGGACACGCATTCGATGGGTGCGGTCTACTCACGAATCGTGCCCAGCCTGGACGCCGCGGCCCCAGCGGGCGAATGGCAGACGGTGGCCATCCGCCTGGTGGGCCGCACGGTAACCGTGAAGCTGAACGGCAAACTGGTGATCGACAAAAAGGAGATCGAAGGCCTAACCGCCATGGCGCACGATCCCGATGAATCCGCCCCCGGTCCCCTGTGCATCCAGGGCGACCACGG
>JBIKMK010000455.1:0-4237 GCA_044359315.1 Bryobacteraceae bacterium
GCGCGTGATTCAGTTCGCCTTGAAGCTGAGCTTCTAATCTCGGACGGCGCCCGCAAAGCCGCCAAGGCGCAAAGGATCTTTTCAGCCTTTGTGTCTTGGCGGCTTTTGCTCTTTACTCGACCGTTCGTCAGCCGCTCTGGAGCCTCAGGGAGCGGTACCGAGCCGCCGTTACCGAGCCGCGACCGCCAGGGAGAGGACCATTGTCACCGGCACCAGGGTTACGATCGGGCAGGTAGCAATCGCCACCCGCCCCGTGACGAGCCCAATCTAGACCTCACTCAGCACAACCTCCGGCCTTCCCTGCTCACCCTCCCGCGCCGCCTTGCGCTGCTCAAACCAGTAGTAAAACGACGGCACCACCACCATGTTCAAGGCCGTGGAAGTGGCCAACCCGAACAGGATCACCATCGCCATCGGCGCCTGGATTTCGCTGCCCGGCTTACCCACACCCATCGCAATCGGAATCAGCGCCAGCCCGGCCGCCAGCGCCGTCATCAAGATGGGCGAGACCCGCTCCAGCGCCCCCCGCTCCACCGCCGTGCGCAGATCGGTGACGCCATCCTGTTCCCGCAAATGCCGGATGTGGGCCACCATCATGATGCCGTTGCGGGTGGCAATTCCCAGTAGGGTAATGAAGCCCACAATCGAGGCCAGCGACAGGACTCCGCCGGAAACAAACACGCCGATCACCCCGCCCACCAGCGCCAGCGGCAGGTTGATCATGATCAGCAGCGCCTCCGCGTAGGACCCAAAGGCCACGCCCAGGATGATCAGAATGCCGATGATCACTCCCCCGCCCATCAGCAGCAACCGGCGCGAGGCCCGCTCTTCGCTTTCAAACTGCCCGCCGTACTCGACGCGATAGCCCTCCGGCAGCTTCACCGCTTCCAGCACCCGCGCCCGCACCTCATCCACGGTTGAACGCATATCGCGGCCAGCAATGTTGCAATGGACCACAATCCGCCGCTGCACACCCTCGCGCGAGATGAAGTTGGGCCCCAGATCATCCCGGATATCCGCCAACGTGCTCAAGGCCACGCGTGAACCGCCCGAAGTCTCAATCAACGTCTGCCGCACCCGTTCCAGGTCACTCAATGAGCCATCTTTCTCATACCGCAGCACCAGGGGAAAGCTCACCTGGCCTTCATAGACGCGCGACACTTCACTGCCCAGCAGCGCGGTTTCAACCGTGGAGGCAATATGACCCGGTGCCAAGCCAAAGCGCGCGGCCACGTCCGGCCGCGGGCGGATCAGCAGCGATGGTACGTCCGTCTGCTTCTCCGTGCCCAGATCCACCACGCCCTCCACGTTGCGCATCGTGGCCTCAATCTGCCGGGCGAGTTCCCGCAACTCCACCAGGTCATCGCCAAAAATCTTCACCGCGACATTCGACCGCGTGCCGGAGAGCATGTGGTCAATGCGGTGCGAGATCGGCTGGCCCACGTCAAAATTAGTACCCGGAATCAGCTTCAGCTTGCGCCGCACTTCTTCCAGCACTTCTTCTTTGGGCCGCTCCTTCAACGCCAGCCGCACGTCGATCTCGGATGACTCGACGCCCGCGCCATGCTCATCGAGTTCCGCCCGCCCGCTGCGCCGCCCGGTGGAGACCACTTCCGGCACTGACAGCAGCATCCGCTCAATCGAATTGCCCAAGTGGTTCGCCTCTTCCAAACTGGTGCCGGGCAATGTCACCGAACCCACCGTCAGCGCACCTTCGTTAAACTCCGGCAAGAAGGCCCGGCCCATCTGGGTAAACGAGCTTCCCGCCACGCCGACAATCAGCACCACCATCACAGCAATCGTGCGCGGATGGTTGATCGACCAGTTCACCAGCGGCCGGTAAGCCCGCTTGATGTGCCGCACCAGCCAGGGCTCATGGCCGCTCAGGATGCTCTTGGCCTTAGGCAGGAGAATTGAACATAACGCCGGCGTGACGGTAAGCGCCACCACCAGCGAGGCACCCAGCGCGATCAGGTAAGCAAACGCCAGCGGCCGCAGCAACCGGCCTTCCACACTATCCAGAGCAAACAGCGGGATGAAGACAACACCCACGATCATGGTGGCAAACACCACCGAACCACGGATTTCGCTTGAGGCCCGGTAGACCAGTTCCAGCACCGGCATCCGCTCCCCTTCGGGCCGCAGCGCGTTCTCCCGCAGACGCCGCACGACATTCTCCACGTCGATAATCGCGTCGTCTACTAACTCGCCAATGGCAATCGCCAGACCGCCCAGGCTCATCGAATTGATGGTCTGCCCGGTAAACTTCATGGCCAGCACCGCCGCCACCACCGACAAGGGCAGTGCCAGCAGCGTGATCGCCACCGCACGGCCATTCATCAGGAACACCAGCACCACCAGCACCACCAGCACACTGCCATCGCGCAGGGCGTTGCGCAGGTTCTCCAGCGATCGTTCAATAAAATCAGCCTGCCGGAAAATGTTGCGGTCGATCTTCATGCCCTTGGGCAACGTGCGTTCCAGGTCATCCAGCACCGTGGCCACGCTATCGGTCAGCCGCAGCGTGTTCGCCCCCGGCTGCTTCAGGATGCCAATCAGGATCGCCGGTTCGCCCGAGTGCGACGCATCACCGCGCTTCAGCGCCTGCCCAATCGCCACCGTCGCCACATCGCGCACACGGATCGGCGCGGTGCCGCTGGCCCCCAGCGAAATGCTTTCGATCTCTTCCATCGTGGAAGCCCGGCCCCACGTCTGGATCAGATACTCGGTGCTGCCTTCCACCCGAAATCCTGCCGAGGCATTGCGGCTGGCTTCCGCCAGGGTGCGCTCCACTTGATCCATCGTCAACCCATAGCGGCCCAGCTTACGCGGGTCCACGCGGACCTCATACTGCTTCCGCCCGCCACCCATCGTGATCACCTGCGAAACTCCGGTAACCGAAAGCAGCCGCCGCCGCAGCAGGTTGTCGGCAAAGCTGCGCAGGTCCACCGGCGAATGCGCGCTGGATTGGAGGCTGATGAACTGGATCTCGCCCATCACTGAAGACACGGGTGCCAGCAAAGGCCGCGAGACGTTGGGCGGAAAGCTGGCCGTCACCAGCGCCAGCTTCTCCGTCACCGTCTGCCGGGCGCGGAAGACATCTTCGCCCCACTCAAACTCGACATAGATCACCGCAAAGCCCACGGCGGTCACCGAGCGCACGCGCCGCACACCCGGGGCTCCGTTGACACTGGACTCAATCGGAAAGGTCACCTGGCTTTCCAGTTCGGTCGGCGACATGCCGCGCGCCTCGCAAATGACGGTCACCGTCGGAGCCGTGATGTCCGGCAGCACGTCCAGCGGAACATCCGGAATGGAGGCCACGCCCCACACCAGAAACGCAATGGCCAGCGCAATCACCACTGGCCGGTATTCGAGCGAAAAGCGGATCAGACGGTCAAGCATCTTAGTGGACGTGCCCTTCTTCCGGAATGCCGCCGCCTAAGCTGGCCAGGCGCACCAGATACGCCCCGCGCACCACCACCCGTTCTCCGTCGGCCAACCCTTGGCGGATCTCGACGAAGCCGCCGCCGCGCAAGCCCGTGGTGACGACGCGCCGCTCAAACAGCTCGCCCGACTTTTGCAGATAGACCGCCTGCGTCGCCCCTTCTTCCACCACCGCCGCCTCCGGCAGCGCCACCGCACCGGTGGAGCCGGGCAGCGCAATCCGCATCGACAGTAACTGGTTGATCGCCAGTTGGCGGTCCGGATTGGCCACTTCCCAGATCACCGGAATCGTCCGCGTCGCCGGGTCCACCATGCGGCCAATCGACACCAGGCGCCCCGGGCGGATGGTCCGGCCCTCGCCCAGTTCCAGACTGGCCACGCCCAAGCTCTTCAACTTGGCCAGCGCCGATTCCGGCACCTGGGCGACGGCATAAACCGTCGTCACATCCATCAAGCGGAACAGCGTCGCCCCGGCATCCACATTCGATCCGCTGGGCACCGTGATCTCGGTCAACAACCCTTCAATCGGTGCCCGCACCAGGAACCGCTTCAAGCCGACTTCGGCCCCGGCAGCCTCACGCGAAGCTTCCAGCTGCTTCAAGCGCAGCTCAGCCGTGCGCAAGCGCGCCGTCGCGGTGGTCTCTACCGTCCGAGCCTCTTCCAACCGCCGCGCCGGAGCGGCACCAGCCTCCACCAACCGCTCCGCCCGTTCGCGATCGCGCCGCGCGTAGCTGAGCGCGGTCTTCGCCTCCGCCTCCGCCAACTCCAGCGACGGCAAGTCCGCCCCCGT
>JBIKMK010000457.1:0-4223 GCA_044359315.1 Bryobacteraceae bacterium
AATTGCCCTGCGTATGGTCAAACGCGCCGCGGTCGGAACGGATATTGATGGGCCGTCCAAAACCGCTTTGGGCGTTGTCCGTGTAGCTGCCATAGATCTTGAAAGCCGTCGAGAACTGATGATCGATCCGCAGGTTGTAGTCATTGAAGAACACGAGCGCCAGTTCATCGGCCAGCAAGTTGCCCACCGGGCCCAGAGCATTAAATGTGCCGGGCTGGTTGGGCTGCACCCAAGGGTCAAACTCCAGCAACTTGCGGGCCACCGGATCGAACCGGTTCGAAGGTACACGGTTGCCGGGGAAGATGTCGCGGGCCCAAGTGCCATCGGCATTGCGCCGTGTGGTGGACGGATCGTAGATGGCGTTGAGGCTCGCCACACCAGGGAAGTTGAAATCGCCCTGACGCATCGCCGCCGTTGGCGTCGTCGCCACCACCTGGGCCACCTTCTTCTCATGGAGCCGCTGATAGCCAAAGAAGAAGAACGTCTTGTTGCGGCCATCGTAGAGCTTCGGAATCATCACCGGGCCGCCGACATTGGCATCCGGTTGCATAAAGAAGGTGGGCACGCCATTGGGGCGTCCGGGTGAGGGGTCGCTGGTTTTCAGCTTGTCAAAGTAGAGCCGGTGCTGCATCCGCCGCGTGCGGCCATACCAGGAGCCCATGCCGTGCAGTTCATTGGTGCCGGACTTTTTCACCACGGAGATGACACCGCCAGCGGAATGGCCGTACTCGGCGGGGGGCAACGTCGTGATCACCTTCACTTCGGCGACCGAGTTTTGCAACGGCTTAATTGTCTCGGTGCCGCCCATTTGATCGTTGCCATTCACGCCATCCTCAAAGATCCCGATTGCACCATTGCGCTGGCCGGCCAAATGATACGAGCCCAAGCTGCCGCCGTAGGCGTAGCCGCCGGAAGACATTCCCGGCACCAGGTTGAGCGTCGAGTTGATGTAGCGCTGATAGAGCGGCAGATCGTACAGCACGCTACCCGACATCACGGCGCCCGTGGCCGACGTTTCGGTCTCCAGCGACTGGGCCCCGCCTTGCACCTCGATCTGTTCGGTGACTTGGCCCACCTGCATCACCATGTCGACGGCCAGCGTGTCGCCCGTGCGGAGTTCGACGTCGTCACGGAGCGCCTTCTTGAAGCCGGCGCCTTCAAAGGTTACCCGGTAAGACCCGGGCTGGAGCGACAAGGCGCGATAGAGGCCTTCGTCATTGGTGGTGGCATTGAATGTGAAATTGGTCCCCTTTTGGACCACGCTCACCGTGACATTGGGCACGATGGCACCAGACGTGTCGGTGACGCGGCCGGTGATGGTGGAGGTGCCGATCTGGGCGTGTGCCGCCACCCCCAGGGTGGCGAGAAGCGCAAGCAGTTTCTTCATGGAAATCTCCTGAAACGCAGCTGAACTAATGTCGGCGAAACGTTAGCGTAGATATAATCACGTTTAATGAAAACATTCAAGGTAATTCTGCTCCCCGGCGATGGCATCGGCCCTGAGGTGGTTTCCGAAGCTGTTCGAGTATTGAAGGCCGTCGAGCCGCACTTAGAAGTACGCTTTGATTTAGAGGAGCAGCCTTGTGGCGCGGGCGAGTATCTTCGCTCCGGCGACCCGCTTCCGGCCGCCACGGTGGAGGCCTGCCGGGCCGCCGATGCGACGCTGCTGGGCGCGATGGGCTTACCCGATGTCCGGTGGCCTGATGGCACAGAGATGGTGCCGCAGATAGATATCCGCGAGATACTTGACTTATATGCCGGGATTCGGCCGATCTATCTGTACCATGAGGTCCACTGCCCGTTGAAGGGTTACGGCGCAGGTGAGATTGACTTTGTGATCTTCCGCGAGAACTGCGAGGGCTTGTTTGCCTCGCGCAAGAATAGCTATCCCGTGGGCGCATCGCAGGTGGAGGACACGCTGCGCATCACCCGGCACGGGGCGGAGCGCATTATCCGTGCGGCCTTTGAATGGTCGATGAAGCGGCGCAAGAAGTGCACGCTGGTGGACAAGGCGAATGTGTTGCCGACGATGGCGTACTTCCGGTCGATCTTTGATGAGATCGCGCGCGAGTATCCGGAAGTGACCACGGAGCGCGTCTACGTCGATGCCGCCTCACTGTTCCTGCTGCAACGCCCCAAGGACTTTGATGTGCTGGTGACCGAGAACATGTTCGGCGACATCTTGTCCGATCTGGCCGCCGGGTTGGTGGGTGGCATGGGCATGGCTCCTTCGGCTGACATTGGCCCGAAGCATGGTGTCTTTCAGCCCTCGCATGGTACGGCTCCGTCGATCGCGGGCAAGGGCATTGCCAACCCGGTGGCGACGATTCTCTCCGTCGCCTTGATGCTGGATTGGTTGGGAGTGCCGCAAGGTGGCGAGATGATCCGTCAAGCGACAGCGCGTGTTCTGGCCGATCCAGCGAATCGCACCGCGGACCTGGGTGGAACGTTGTCGACTTCGGGAATGGCTTCAAAGATCATCGAAGCCCTCTAAGCGCCGGTGCACAAAAAGTAGAGCTGCCCCCCTTGACACTGGATTTTGGCGGTTATATCTTTTTGTGCACTTATGACGCGAACTTTGGTCGGCTTGCTCCTAACTCTTGCGCTGCGATGCAGTGCGCAGATCACTACTGCCGAAATTACCGGCACCATTTCCGATAGTGCCAATGCGGTGATGGCGGGTGCCACCGTCACCGCCACGAACGCTGCGACCAATACGCAGCGCACCGTGACGACATCGAATTCGGGCGACTACACGATCCCGGCTCTGCCGCCGGGCGTCTACAGCTTGCGCGTCGAGATGAAGGGTTTCACCACGCAGGTGCGGAACAACATTGAGCTGCAGGTAGCTCAGGTGGCCCGCATTGACCTGACGCTACAGGTAGGCAACGTGGCGGAGGTGGTGGAGGTGCAGGGCGGCGCGCCGCTGATTGAAACCGACAACTCTTCGCTGGGTACGGTGGTGGAGAACAAGCGCATCATCGATCTGCCATTGAATGGGCGCAACTATCTTCAGTTGGCGGCACTGACGCCGGGTGCCACCACGGCCGCGCCGGCCTCCTTCGTGATGGGCTTGCGCCAAGGTGGTACACGAAGTCTCTTTACGTTGACGGTGTCCGGCCAGCGCATCATCTTCAACCGCTACCTGCTGGACGGCCTGGAGAACACCAGCCCCAACTGGCAGAGCTACATCTTTCTGCCTTCGCTCGATGCGCTGCAGGAGTTCAAGGTGGAAAGCGGCAACACGCCGGCCGAGTATGGCAAGAATGCCACCCAGATCAATGTGACCACCAAGAGTGGGACCAACCAGTTGCATGGGACAGCCTGGGAGTTTGTGCGGAACGACTACTTTGACGCCCGCAACTACTTCAACCCGCGGGGGACGCCACAGCCGGCGTTTAGGCGGAACCAGTTCGGCTTTACGCTGGGCGGTCCGGTCACCATTCCGAAGCTGATCAATGGCAAGGACAAGCTCTTTTTCATGGTGAACTACGAAGGTCTGCGCGAGCGGAAGGCGCTGGTGCAACCGGCCACCGTTCCGCCCAGCGCGTGGGTGGCGGGCAATTTCTCCGCCGTGCCTCAGGCGGTCTTCGACGTCAACACCCGGGTGCTGAACGCCTCCGGAAACGCGGTGGTGAGCTCCACGCCATTTCCGGGCAACATCATCCCGGCCAATCGGCTGGCCCCGATCTCACAGCGCTTCATGCGCGACTGGATGCCCAACGTGAATGCCAGTATTGCGACCGCGAATAACTTCGTGAACACCGAAGGCCGCCCCACGGACAACAACCAGCAGAACGCGCGCTTCGACTGGGTGCAGAGCAATACTTCCACGTGGTTTGCCCGCTATTCGCACGCGGGCGAAATCCAGTACAACCCCATCGCTATCCCGCGCCATGGAACGAACGTCACGGTGCAGGCGCACCAGGGGCTGTTGGCCAACACGCGCGTGATCGGCACCAACAAGGTGAATGAGTTTCGCGCCGGTGTCAGCCGCTTTGAAAACTCCAACGTGCCGCTTCAGGCCTCGACGCGCAATGTGGTGCAGGAATTGGGCATCCCGCTGGATACCAGCATCCCGCTCTACTGGGGTGTGCCGAATGTGACCTTTGGTGCAGGCATGACGCTGGCGGGCAACTCCGCCGATGCTCCTTTCATCAACTTCGACACCATGATCCAGGCCAACGATAACTTCACCTGGACCAAGGGCAAGCACAGCATGA
>JBIKMK010000458.1:0-4218 GCA_044359315.1 Bryobacteraceae bacterium
CCCCACTGCGCCGACATCTCCGCCATCACCTGCTGGTAGACGAACTCCAGCGCCGCGTCGGCCAAGTGTGAAAGCTCCGCGGTAGTCTCCGCCAGAGCCGCGATGCCCAAGACATCGCGCAACAGGATGCGCAGCAGGGCTTGGCGGCGGAAGCTGGCGACACTGGCGGCATCCGGCCCGAATCGGCGCATCTGGTCCAAGTAGTCGGACGTGTCGAACGGGCGGTAGAGATCACCAGCGGAAAACAGCGCCTCCAGCGGACTGAGGTCGCCCAAAAGATCGCCCGTCAGAAACGCACTGTGACTGAATACGCTAACGGCGGCCTTCAGCCGGGGCGCGGTCCGGCAGAGCCGGTGGAAGGCTTGTGGTTGGGCTGTCCGCAACTGGCCCAAGGCGCGGAGGGAACCATCCGGATCGGCGCAGGTGGCCAGAGCGCGCTGCAGGTGTTCCAGCACGCCGCGCGGCAGCAGATCGCGGAAGGATTCCCATTCTCTGGAAGCTCGGGGGCGGTCTCGAAAGGCGATCTCAGCGCGGAGAGGCATCGGCGGACGGCTAGGCTACCTGGTCCAGCAACTGAATCGGGTCGCCGGTCCGGACGGTGCCGGTCTGGATGACGCGGGCGTAGAAGCCGGACAGTCCCCAGAGCGGGGACGTATGATCGTTGGCTTTGCAGCGTTCGTCGTAAAGCGCTTTCTGGATGCCGTGGCCATAGGGGCTTAAGGTTTGGCAAGGTTGCCGGACCTTGCTGATCTCGATGATCGTTTCGCCCACGCGGTAGCGCTGGCCCATGCGGACCTGCCGGAAGTCGATGCCTTGGGTCGTCAGGTTTTCCCCCAGCGCGCCCGGGTAGAGCGGCCAGCGGTCCTCGCGGAGGCGGTCCAGGAACTCAGAGGAGACCAGCAGCAGCGCCTGCTTGGGGCCACCGTGGAACTGCGGGTGCAGGTGATGGTCGCCTTCCAGGCCCAGCGCGGAGCAGAACGCCTCGTCCACCGGATAGTTGGGTACACCGCCGGGACCCAGGCTGACTTGCGTGACGTGGCCAATCATCCTTCAATCTTATCGCTGCGTTGCTGCAATCGACTTCTCGGGAAAACATAGAGCACCGAGCGTAGCCCCATGCGTGAGCTTGGGGCTATTTTCGGGGACCAGGAAAAGCCCCAAGCTGACGCATGGGGCTAGCAGGCTGACTGGCCTACACGAAGTGCCCCGATGCTGTGCGAAGACTGCGAAGATGCTCCTGCCTCGCGATTGTGGTGCGCCGTGACACAATGAGCGAGTGCGACCAATCCTGCTGATTGCTTGTTTATTCGCCATGACCACCCTCGCTGCTGACCTGGACTCCCGCGTTTCGCACGGCTATGCCGAATCAAAGAACGCTGATGGATCCACTGCCAAGATCCACTTTGCCGCCTTGGGTCCGGAAACCGGGCAACTGGTGGTGTTTGTCCACGGCTTCCCGGATTTTTGGTATTCCTGGCGTCACCAGATGGAAGCGTTGGCCGGGGCAGGGTATCGCGCCGTGGCGCTGGACCTGCGCGGCTACAACCTGTCGGACAAGCCCAAGGGCATCGAGAACTACGACATGCGCCTGCTGGTGGGCGACGTGGCGGCCGTGATTGCGGCGAACAAGCGTCCCAAGGCGATTGTGGTGGCCCATGACTGGGGCGGCATGGTGGCCTGGAATCTGGCCTTCTACGTGCCGCAGGTGGTGGAGAAGTTGGTGATCATCAATCTGCCGCACCCCAAGGGCTTGTCGCGCGAACTGGCCAACAATCCGGCGCAGCAGAAGAACAGCCAGTATGCCCGCAACTTCCAGCAGCCGGATTCGCACACGAAGCTGACTGCGGCGGGTCTGGCCCAATGGGTGACCGATGCCGACGCCAAGAAGAAGTATGTCGAGGCCTTTGAGCGGTCTGATTTTGGCGCCATGATGAACTACTACCGGCGCAACTATCCCAAGGAGCCGTACGTCGAATCAACCAGCCCCGTGATCAAACCGCAGTGCCCGGTGCTGCAGATCCATGGCTTGAAGGATTGGGCGCTGCTGCCGGGGGCGTTGAGCGGTACCTGGGAATGGGTGGATGACTGGACTCTGGTAACGATTCCAGAGAGCGGCCACTTTGCCCAGGCCGAAGCGCCCGAGAAGGTCTCGAAGTCGATTCTGATGTGGTTGAGGAGGTAAGCCAATGCGGTCTGTCGCGATTTTGTTGATCACTGCGTGCCTTGCGTGGGCGGATAAGAAGCCGATCACGCCGGGACGTTCGGCCAACGACAACATGCAGGTGGAAGCCTCCGCGCTGCTGACCAAGGAAGAAGTTTCGAAGGCAGTCAGTCCGGACCTGCCTCCGAACATTGTCGTGGTGGAAGTGACGTTGACGCCGCGCAACGGGCAAACCGTCAAGATTGACCGCGACGACTTTCTGCTGATGTCGTTCAGCAGCGGCCAGCGCTCCCAGCCGTTTTCGCCGGCGCAGATTGCGGGTTCGTCGACGATGGTGGTCACTTCCCAGTCCACTCGCAGCGTCATGGGCCAGCAGCGGCAACGCCCCTGGGGTGGGCTCGGCGGCGGCATGGGCGGGCCAATGGGTGGACCTATGGGCGGACCCATGGGCGGCCCGATGGGCGGGGGCGGCATCGGCAACGGCACCGCGCAAGTGGAGCAGGCCCGCGCGCAGACCGTGGATGGCGACGGCAAGGAGACTCCGCTGCTGAAGGCGTTGAAGGAGAAGATCCTGCCGGAGAAGGAGATTGCCGATCCGATCACCGGACAGCTCTACTTTCTCATCGAAGGCAAGCAGAAGCTGAAAGACCTGGAGCTGTTCTATCGCGGCCCCGGCGGCAAGCTTAGCTTGAAGTTCGTTCGCTAGCACGCAGCCCCATGCGTTAGCTTGGGGCTTCTACTGGAACACACAATAAGCCCCAAGCTGACGCATGGGGCTGAACTGGAATTCGGAATGACTATTCACGACCTCGACACCCCCGCCATTGTGGTGGACCTGGACATCATGGAGCGCAATCTGCGCCAGATGTCAGACTACGCGGCGGCCCATCAATTGCGCCTCCGCCCGCATACCAAGACACATAAGATTCCCGCTCTCGGCCGCCGTCAGATCGCCCTCGGTGCCGCTGGACTTTCGGTGGCTAAGCCGGGCGAGGCGGAAGTGATGATGGCGGCCGAACCGGCTGAGATTCTGGTGGCCTATCCCACCATCGGTGCCCGGAAGCTGGAGCGTTTGGCGAAGCTGGCGCACTCGACGCGCATTTCCCTTGCCATCGATTCGCTGGAATGCGCACACCAGATCTCGTCCGCCGCTCAAGCCGAAGGGGTCGTGCTGGGCGTCTTGGTTGAATTCGATGCCGGCCTGCATCGTGTCGGCGTGCGCCCGGGTGCGGAGCTTCAGGCCCTGGTGCAAGCGGTCGATCAACTCCCCGGTATCGATTGGGAGGGGATTTCTTTCTATCCCGGGCATATCAAGAGCCTGGATGAGACGGGCCTGGAAGCCATCCGCGCTGCGGGTGCATTGCTCGAAGAGACGGTGTCGGACCTGAAGTCGCACGGCTTAGTCCCCCGGATCGTCAGCGGCGGTTCGACGCCCACTTGGGCGCATTCCCACACGCTGACCGCGATGAACGAGATCCGCCCGGGCACCTACATCTTCAACGACAAGAACTCAGTCGGCATCGGCAGTTGCGCCTGGTCCGATTGCGCGGCTTCGATTCTCACCACCGTCGTCTCCACTGCCGTTAGTGGGCAGGCGATCATCGATGGTGGCTCGAAAACCTTCTCCTCGGACCGCCTGGTCTGGTCCAGTGAAGTCAGCTTCGGCGAAGTGGTCGGCTATCCGGCTGCGGTCTTCCACAAGATGATGGAAGAACACGGCTTCTTGGACATTACCCGCACCGGCCACACCTTCCACCTAGGCGACCGCGTCCGCATCATCCCCAACCACATCTGCGTGGCGGTGAATCTGCACGAGCGGCTCTATGGCGTTCGTGGGGAGCAAGTAGAGGAGATCTGGGATGTTGCGGGGCGGGGCAAGCTGCAGTAGGCCCGGGTTTCTCGGGATGCGTCTCGACGTAGCCCCATGCGTAAGCTTGGGGCCTCTTACAGTCGCCAGAGCAGGCCCCAAGCTGACGCATGGGGCTTCATGCAGACGCCAGAGCAAGCCCCAAGCTGACGCATGGGGCTAGGCGGAGCTGGCTGACCTGATCGCTGCT
>JBIKMK010000459.1:0-4208 GCA_044359315.1 Bryobacteraceae bacterium
GTACTTGCGGGCTTCCACCTGGCTGATGTATTCACGCGCCGGGTCAAAATCGACGCGCATCTTGGAACGCAGCGCGATGTTGCCCAGGTGGCACGTCGTGGTCGACTTGTGGCACAGCTCAATATCGGAATTCGGCTTGTTGCGCGTCTTGACGCAATCGAGGAAATTCGCCCAGTGCCGAGCGTTGCCCGAGTCGGTAGCCTTCACTTCTTCCGGCTGCACGGTCGAGTTGCGCTCCGGAATCATCGTGTAGCGGGACCGGTCCACGTACAGCGTCGCCTTGCTGCCCTGGAACAGAATGCCGCCGCCCGATCCATGGATGATCTGGCTGTGTCCGGCACGATTTTCGTAGGTCGCCAGGAAGCCCGGATACTCGTACGTCACCTGTAGCGTGTCGGGCGTTTCGCGGTTGTCCTTCAGCCAGAACTTGCCGCCCAAGGCCACCGTGGACGTCGGCATCTTTTCGTCCATCGCCATCTGAACGATGTCCAGCCAGTGGACGCCCCAGTCCGTCATCATGCCGCCGGCGTAATCCCAGAACCAGCGGAAGTGCGAGAAGGCCTTCGGGTCGACGCCAAAACGGTTGGGGTTGAACTCACGCTTGGCCGCCGGGCCCAGCCACATGTCCCAATCGAGCTCCTTGGGTGCTTCACCATTCACCGGATTGCCGATGCCGTCTTGCGGCTGGAGGCCCGCATTCCAGGTGCGCACAAACGTGATGTCACCCAGCACGCCGCTCTTCACCACCTCGGCCGCCTTCTGGAAGTGCACCGCGGAGCGCTGCATCGTCCCCGCCTGCACCACGCGCTTGTATTTGCGGGCAGCCGCCACCATCTTCTGGCCTTCCTCAATGGTGACGCCGATCGGCTTTTCGACATACACGTCCTTGCCCGCCTTGCAGGCTTCGACGGTCATGTAAGCATGCCAGTGGTCTGGTGTCGAAATGCAGACCACGTCAATCGACTTGTCCGCCAGCACCTCCCGGAAATCCCGCACCTTCCGCACGCCCTCGCCCGCTTGCGTCGCCGCCTTGTCGAGGTTGGGCGTGTAGACATCACACACCGCCGACACCACCAGATTCTCCTGCTTCTTGGCATTCGCCAAGTTCGACTGCCCCATCCGGCCCACCCCGATAAACGCCGCCGACACCTTGTCGTTAGCGCCTTTCAGGTTGCCCGTGAAGATGTTGGTGGCGAAAGCTGCCGTGGCAGCAGAGAGGAAGGTACGGCGAGAGTCGGTCATGACGCTTGAAATTGTATCAATGGCACGGCCGCGTGGTTACGCTGGGTCCTTCAGGCTATCCAGGAAAGGGATGCTGGGAGCAAAGAAATAGTCGCCGCCCAACAAGGTGACCGCGTGCTCCAAACGGAAGGTCTTTCGACTGTCGTCAGGAACACCATTCCAATGTTTCGGGAAGTCTTGGTCCGGGTTGGCGGCGCCTTGCCCGATCACGGGATCGATGCCCGGTTGCCCTAGCATGAAATGTGGCGTATTGGCCCAACTGCGTTGGATAGTCACAAACTGACCCACAATGCTCGACATAAACGCGGCGAAAAGAAGCCCAACCTCTTTATCACCCGGTTCGCCATAAGGCACCCCTCGGCGGGCAATCCGCGACTGCTGGACTTTAGTTGTCTGATCGGGCTGGTCGCTGCGGGGGTTGGATCGGCGGGTATGCGCAAAGGCCGGGCACCGGAGAAAGTGCGGGTCTTCAGTTTTGTGATCGAAATCGTTGGCCGGTACCGGCAGCGCTTCGGGCTTATCAGAGAGCACCAGCGGCGTACCATCCTTAAACCGCCCCATCAGCATTGCTCCCGCACGGGCAAGGTCCGGCTCCGCCGGGTCAATCGCCTGTGCCAAGTCTCCCACCATGGCATCAAATTGCGCTACGTCTTGCTGTAATTTCCGAAAGACGAGAAAGCTACCATAGCCCCCTTTATCCTCCGCACCCGGGTCAGCGATGAGAGCCAGCTTTAGCGGCGCTGCCGGCTTCCACCGCGCCACACTCGTGTCCTTGTCTAGCGCATCCTTGAAAAACAATGGCTGACTGCGTCCGTCCAGATAGCCGAAGTGTTCGCGAGGGCGGCATTGCTCATCGCGGAGGACACGACCGACCTCGACATGATTGTCCTGTACGATAGGCAGCACCTCGCTAAGGGCCAGTTCCAGCCGTTCCTCGTCGTCGCTGGTTAGCAGAAGCATGGCGGACCAAGGCCGTGACGGGTCAAAATGACATTTGCTCCAGTTGCCCGGACTGTCCTTCAGCGCAGACGCACTCTTGCTAGAGGCCATGCCCGGTTCAAAGAGGCCGCCTTGAAACAACTTACGCTCTGCGGAGATCAGCTCATGTTGGACAAGATGAAATTCCCGGCGGCTGAGTTCGCTTGCCAGATTCGCCAAACCAATGGCGTCATAGCCCGCGCGAGAGAGAAAGAGATTCCCGTAGAGATTCTTCGTTCGGGAAGCCTTGTACCGTTGGCACGGATCGGGTTCTGACGCATTCTTCTCCTGGCGCCATAACTCTTGTTGTTGAGCCGTCGTGACGTAGCCCGCCAAGCTTGCCAGAGTGCTGCGCGCTACGGCCGGATCGGTGCCCAGCCGGAAAAAAATCCAGCGTGAATGATCCCGGCCGAATCCGCGAAGGATGTTGCCTTGGATCAGCGGGAGAAAGGGCGAATCGACCGGAATCGACTCCGCGTTTAGGTCAATGGTTGCCATGGTAAGGAGCGCCGCCTGGATCTGACGGCGCTAATCATTTCTCAATAGAGCCTAGGCTCTGGAATCTTCATCCAGCACGCGTGCCATGTCAACCAAAAGTTGTTGGCCCTTGGTGCACGGTTCGCCGCCGTATTCAGCGCTCATGAAGTCCTTTGCCCAGAGGCTCCTTGCGATCGTTTTTACGTCTGGGTGATTCAGCACCGTAAAGTTGATCGACGACCTGAACTTCTTAACCTCCTTAGTATCAATGTCCTTGTAGTCGAATTCCTGTTTTGGATCAAGGCCAAAGCCCTCCATCAAACGCTCAACGGTTCCATCTCCTGAAAGATAGTCGTTGCGCAGTTGACCGAACGTCGTATTTGGAATCCGGCTATTCAGACCTTGTGCTTTGTCAAACAGGATTGTAGACAGGAAAGTCAGCTCCGTCACGATATGTTCCACGGAGCGCCCCGCCGCCTGCGAAGTGCCAGCAGGGCGCCCTTCGCGAGCCGATTGCGCAAGCTCATGCAGCTGTTCAGCTATGGCTAGTATCCGTGTTTGTTGATGTTCAGTTAGTGGCATAAGTCTCTTTCTAAAGTTGCGAGGTCTCCAGCAAGACGCTCCAGTCCGTCCGTGGGTTTCCGAGTTTCTTCGACAAATCCCAGCCTGTGGTAAGCGCCCGCCGCCAGTGTCCGGCGGGCTCCGGCCAGGAGAGTTGTAACTGGAGAGATTTGTGGGTGAGTAGCCGTTCCAATTCGGCCAGCGCCTCTTCGGGCGAGCCGGCGTGGGCCAGCACCCAGGCGTCATGAAGATTACCGTAGGCCGACGCATCTAGCTGCCGGGCTTCACGGACAAGACGCGTGGCGGCCGCTTTGTTGCCCCGCGCGAGTTCGATTTCGGAGGACAGCCGCAACCGCCCCAGGCGGTAGTTATGGAGTTCGAGAGCAGGCCATTCTTCCAACAAGCGCGTCGCCTCAGCGAGCCGTCCGCAGCGGGCTAACAAAGCGCCGCCCTGCAGCCGGTTGGGCATGCCGGAGTCCAGAGCCAGCGACTGTGCGGCCCACGTTGCGGCCTGGGGGGGCTCACCCAACTCCCAGCACAACCAACCAGCCGCCATCCACTTGATGGCCCGCCGGTCCCGCAGCTCGGTGGTGGTGTCAGAAGCGGCAGACTGGACGGCTTTATCGCGGGCTTTGGCCGTTTGGCCGCCATCGGCCAGGATGATGCACTCCTTGATCGCCAGTTCGCTCTGCGCTCGAGCCGATCCGTCCGCGGCTAAGGCCGCCGGCAGCAGTTCCAAAGCTTGCCGATGTTGGTGGAGCATGTATTCACCGTTGACCGCAAGTCTGGTGGCCCACTTCACATTTCCCAACTGCCGCCCAATCTCGAGATGCTCTTCCGCTTGCCGACGGCGTCCCAACGCGTAGTGCGCCAAAGCAAGCCTGCCGTGAACAGCTGCGCTAGGCTGGATTTGGCGGGCGCGGTCGAAACGGGCCAGCGCTTCTTCGGTG
>JBIKMK010000460.1:0-4206 GCA_044359315.1 Bryobacteraceae bacterium
AGACCGTGCCGCCGGAGAAGATGCCTTGGTGCACATCGAACTCTACGCTGGCACGTTGACCGGAGAGCCTTCCGCGCAAGGGGAGATCGCGGAACTGGTTTGGTGGGGGCCTAACGACAACGAGGCTCAGCTGGCGCCGAGCCTCGTCCATCACATCCTGCCTGATCTGCGCCGCCGGGGCTTGTGGCCCGTGGCGTAGCTTACTTCTTCAACATCGGGAACAGCCGCCGAAGCTCGGCTTCCGTGGGCTGACCGCCGTATTCGGCCACTTCGAACGCTTCAAAGTGCTGGAACTTGGCAGCGGATGGGCCGTACCATTTCTCGGCGGAACCGCGAATGGCGGGTGTCGCCGGACGCATACGCTTCTCGCGCAACCACTTCTTGCGCTCCACCGGATCCTTGGGCACTTCGGCCAGCTTGCCTTCCACCCAGGGCAGCCACTCATAGAACTGGCTGACGTGTGCGTCCAGGCCGTTCACCTTCTTCTCAAACGTTTCGTCGATGGCGACGACGATGTCGGGCTTGAAGGGCTGGGGCTTCTGGAAGCGGTCCTGGAAGTAGAGGAACACGGGGTTCTTCTTCAGCGCCGGCGTGTCCGGAGCGACGTTGGGCACCACCACCATGTAGGCCGCATCCTGCACCAGCATGCCGGTGTAGCGATGGTCCGGGTGATAGTCGTTGATGCGTGGGCCGATGACGACGTCAGCGTTCCATTCGCGAATCTTGCGGATGATCTGCTTGCGGACCTCATAGTTGGGCGAAAGCTCGCCGTCATGGTTGTCCAGCACGTCATAGGCAATACCCAGACGCTTGGCCACTTCCTGCGTTTCCGCATAGCGCCGTTTAGCCAGCGCGCCACCACCCATCTCGTGGTGGCCTGCGTCACCATTCGTAACGGAGACGAACTTCACCTTGTGGCCCATCTCCGCGAACAGTGCCGCCGTGCCGCCCATCCCGATGTCGCAATCGTCCGGATGCGCGCCAAACGCGATGATCCGCAGCGGCTGTTGGGCAAAGGCGCCCACCGCTAACAAAAAGGCTCCCGCCAAACGGCCGGAGCGCCCATTGATTTTCATATGTTGGATTCTATCCCGCCGCGGGGGGTGCGGGCTCGGTGTGGTCCTGGGCTTGCTTCTGGAGCTCGGTGATCTTAAAGCCCGTCACAGAAAGCGCGACAAATCCCGCCAGCAGCAGCGGCAGTGTCACGATGCCCCACAGCACCAGCGAAAAGCGCTTGGCCTGCGCCGGTTCCACGCCGAACAGGGTCAGGCCCACGACCGCCAGCGCCTGATAAGTCCCCAGATTGCCGGGGGCGTTGGGGATCACTGTACCCAGCCGCAGAATCACATTGATGGCCGCCGCCTCACCCAGGCCGATCTCTTCCAGTCCGTACGCCTTGGCGACGCAGTAAATGGGCAGCGTCATCGAGAGCAGGTGCGGCAGGCTGGCCAGCCAGGAAGAGTAGAACGACCGCGAATTGCCCATCAGGTAGAGATCTTCCACCAGCACCAGCAGCCGCGGACTCTTGGGGAACAGCCGCTTCACCCGTTCCTTGTTGAAGATCACCCAACCCAGCACACCCGCCACCAGCGCGATCACCAGCATCAGCACGTTGCCGCCGTTCTGCACGGATTTCGGTAGATCCACAAACTGCACCACGGCAGCCAGATAGAGCACCAGCCAGATGCCGTCGAACACCCGCTCAATCAGAATTGACGAGAGCGTCACACTCAGCGGCAGGCTGCCCCAGCGGGACAATAGATAGCAGCGGATGATTTCGCCGGAGCGCAGCGGCAGCACTTCATTGGCGAACAGGCCCACATAGATCGCTCGGATGCTGCGCATCAGCGGGATGTGGGCCACCGGCGTCAGCAGAATGCCCCAGCGCCACGCCTGCAGGACGTAAACCGTGATATCGGAGACGCTGGCCGCCAATACCCACACCCAACTCATCTGGCGGATCTCGCCGCCCAACTGGTCCAGCTCCGCTCCGCGCAACACCCAGATGAGGCAGGCGATGGAGAGAAGATTCGTAACGACCAGGAGGAGTTTGGCGCGAGCGGAGGTCAAACTCTATCTTAATCTGCCGGACACCCTGGACGGGGCATTTTTCGTCCCGCCATAACCCTGCTACGCTGGGAACAATTTCGGAAAAACAATGAAATCGCTCCGTCGCGTCGCTGTTCTCGGTGCGGGCACTATGGGCTCGCGCATTGCCGGACACTTTGCTAATGCTGGTGTTCCTGTCCTGCTACTAGATCTCCCCGGAGCCGCGCCCAAGGGCCTGGAAGCCGCGGTGAAAGGAAAGCCGCCCGCCTTCTTTACGGCGGCGGCACCGGCGCTGATTCAGACCGGAACGCTCGACGACCTGTCGGGCCTTGCGAGTTGCGATTGGGTGATCGAGGCCGTCGTCGAGAACCTCGACATCAAGCGCCAGTTGTGGCCGCGTGTGATCGCCGCCGCGCCCGCCGATGCCATCCTGTCCACCAATACCAGCGGTATTCCGCTTGCCAAGATTGCCGAAGGCTGGCCCGCTGATGCCGTGAGCCGCTTCTGCGGGACGCACTTTTTCAACCCGCCGCGCTACTTGCATCTGCTGGAAGTGATCCCTGGCCCAGCGACCGATCCCGCGATCCTCGAGTTCGTCAGTGACTACGGCGACCGGCGCTTGGGCAAGGGCGTCGTGCTCTGCAAGGACACGCCGAACTTTATCGCCAACCGCATTGGCAGCTTCTTTGGTTCCACCGTGGCCAAGATCATGATGGAAGGCGACTACACCATCGAGGAAGTGGACCTGATCACCGGTTCACTGATCGGCATGCCGAATTCGGCCAGCTTCCGGCTGCTCGATCTGGTGGGTGTTGACGTGTGGGCGTTTGTCGGCAAGAACCTGTACGAAGCCGTACCGGATGATCCGTGGCGCGAACGTTTTCTGCCGCCGCCGTTTTTGACCGCGCTGATGGAGAAGGGCTGGTTGGGCGATAAGTCCGGCCAGGGCTTCTATAAGAAGGTGGGTCCGCAGAAAGAGATCCACGCCATCGATTGGAAGACCCTGGAATACCACCCAGCGGTGAAACCCAAGTTCCCGGAGGCCGAAGCGGCCAAGCAGATGGAGGACATGGGTGAGCGTCTGCGTACGCTTGTGGCGGGCACGGGTCGCGTGGGCAGCTTCCTGTGGAAGTTGTTCTCGGACACGTTCCTCTACTGTGCCGCGCGCATTCCGGAGATCGCTGACCGCCCCATCGATATTGACCGGGCGATGCGTTGGGGCTACGCGCATAAGTATGGCCCATTCGAATTGTGGGATCTTCTGGGCTTCAACGCCGTCTGTGACCGGCTGGAGAACGAAGGCCGCGCGCTGCCGGAGAACGTGATTGCCATGCGCCGGGCGGGTGCGCAGGGCTGGTATCAGCCCGACGATCCGTCACGGAAGCTAAAGGGCGCGATCTCACTGGCTTCCGTGAAGTACCAGCGCGGCGTGGTGAAGACGAATCCCGGGGCCTCGCTGATCGATCTGGGTGATGGCGTGTTGGGTCTTGAGTTCCATTCCAAGATGAACTCGCTGGGTGCCGACACGGTGCAGATGATCTACGCCGGCATTGCGGAGACCAACAAGAACTACGATGCGATGGTGATCGCCAATGAGGGCGATAACTTCTCCGTAGGTGCCAATTTGGCGCTGGTGCTGATGGCTGCTTTTGAGCAGGAGTGGGATGAACTGAACGGTGCCATCCACCAGTTCCAGCAGGCAATGATGGCCATCAAGTACGCACCGAAGCCGGTGGTTGCGGCCCCGTTCCAGCGGGCGTTGGGCGGCGGCTGTGAGATCGTGCTGCATGCGCGGGGCGTGCAGGCCGCGGCTGAAACCTACATTGGTCTGGTTGAGGTGGGCGTAGGCCTGATTCCGGGCGCCGGCGGCTGTAAGGAGCTGATCACGCGCTTGAAGGATTCCCGCAAGGTGTTCGATCTGATCGGCTATGCCAAAGTGTCCGGCTCGGCGGAAGACGCCAAGGGCATGGGCCTGCTGGACAAGGGCGCGGGTATCTCCATGAACCAGGACCGGCTGATTGCCGACGCCAAGGCGCTGGCCCTTTCCATGGTGCCCAGCTACGTGCCCGGCACGCCGCGGACGGACATCAAGGTGGGCGGCGCTCCGGCCAAGGCACTGCTCCGCGTGGGCGCGTGGATGGCGCGGCAGGGCAACTA
>JBIKMK010000029.1:0-14373 GCA_044359315.1 Bryobacteraceae bacterium
TGCTTCCCGCAGGGCGCGGCGCAGGGAAAGCTCTTCGGCGGCCAGGCGGGCGGTTAAGGACATTTTGCCCCCCATCCAGCGTGGCGTCTTGACGCGTTCGCCTTGGGCGGGCTCGACGGTGGCGGTGTCGCCTTGCAATGACCGGACGCGGACGCTTTGGCCGCCGATGGTGAAGGCTTCACCGGGCTGGAGTTCCGAGATGAAGCTTTCTTCGACGCGGCCCAGCATGCGATTGCGGGCGATCACCTTCACCTGATAGTCGTCCGAGATGGTGCCGATGTTGCGGTAATAGGCGCGGGCCACTTTGCGTGAAGCCACGCGAAAGCGGCCGTCGCGCACGATGATCTTGCCGAAGGCGTCGCCATAGCCCGCCAATACGGGACCGCCACCGGCCAGATACTCGAGCACGGACTGATAGTCAGCTACCGTGAGGTGGCGATACGGGCCGGCCTGGCGGATCAGGGCGAAGGCTTCGTCGATGGGCCATTCACGCTCCACGGCCATGCCCAGCAGCACCTGCGCCAGAACATCGAGCGGTGCTTGGGGTGGGCGCAACAGATCGAGACGTCCGGCGCGGGCGGCTTCGCGCAGTGCGATACATTCCAGCAGATCGGGCAAGCTGAGCGGAGCCAGCACCCCGACGGCCGTGCCGCCCAACCGGTGGCCGCTGCGGCCCAAGCGCTGCAATGCCCGGCTGACGCCGCGGGGCGCGCCGATGAGCAGCACCTGATCGACGGCCTGGAAGTCGACACCCATTTCAAGCGAACTGGAACAGACGACGGCGCGGAGGATGCCGCGGCTGAGGCGCTCTTCGATTTGCAATCGCTCGGCCCGTTCGACGGAGGCGTGGTGGACGGCAATCTGGTCGTCGAGCGCGGGCAGCAGGACTTTCAAGGCCAGCCCCAACTGCTCCGCGGCGGAGCGGGTGGAGGTGAAGACAAGTGAGCATTGGGCGCGCTCCACCAGTTCGGCGACGGCATGGGAAGCCCGGTAGGGCGAGAAGCCGGCGGCAGGGAGCATGACATCGAGCGGGATCGGCGCAATCTCCAGCCGGTGAGCCTTGCGTCCGTCCACTTGAGCGACCGCGCAAGGGCGAGCGCCACACAGCAGGTTCGTGACCGCGTCCACGGGAGCGGCGGTGGCCGAGAGGCCAATGCGCTGGCGGGGGGCGAGACGTTCCAGGGTCAACGCGAGGAGGCTGCCGCGCTTCGATTCAGCAAAGGCGTGGATCTCATCAATGATCACCGTGCCGCAATCGAAGCCGTCGCGCCAGCCGGTTTGGGAGAGCAGGGAACTCAGCGATTCGGGCGTGGTCAGCAGCAGATGCGGGTGGCGGCGGGATTGGCGGAGACGTTCAGCCAGTTCGGTGTCGCCAGTGCGGACCTCCATACGGATCTCGCGGCCGGTGGCTTGGGCGACGGCCTGCATCGGGGGCGCGAGGTTGCGCTCAATGTCGCGGGTCAAGGATCGCAGCGGGGAGACGTAGACGGCCAGGGTCCGGTTGGGTAGATCGGGCCGCAGGGCCAGGTCATTCAGCACGCTCAAGAAGGCGGCGAGGGTCTTGCCGGAGCCGGTGGGCGCGAGGATCAGCGTGTTCTCACCGCGCAGCGTGTGGGGCAGGGCGAGGCGCTGCGCGGGGCTGAAGCGGCCGTAGCGCTCGGTCATCCAGGCGAGCAGGGCGGGGTGGAGACGCTTACGCCAGGGAGCGCTCATACATGGCCTTTACTACGTCAAGCGTGTCAATTTCGGCTACGGTCTTGTCCTGCCGCCAGCGGAGGATGCGGGGGAAGCGCAGGGCGAAGCCGCTTTTGTGGCGGGGTGAGGCTTGCACGCCGTCGAAGGCGACTTCCAGGACCACTTGCGGCTCCACCAGCGAGACCCGGCTGAAGCGCTCCCGGGTGATGGTGCGGAAGATGCGGGTGAGCTCGCGGATTTCGTCATCGGTCAAGCCGGAATAGGCTTTGCCGATGTTGAGGAAACGGTCGCCATCGCGGACCGCGAAGGTGTAGTCGGACAGCACCGTGGCGCGGCGGCCATGGCCCTGTTCGGCGGCGGTGACGACGACATCGAGGGTGCCATAGGGCCGCTTGACCTTCAGCCAGGCCTCACTACGCCGGCCGGCTTCGTAGATGCTGCCCGCGCGTTTGAGCAGCAGACCTTCGTTGCCGCGCCCGCGGGCGGCCGTGAACAGTTGTTCGACATCACTGAGGCTGGTGAGCGGCTGTTGCGGGCTGACGCGCAACGGCAGCGCTTGCAGGAGGGCGCGCCGCTGTTCAAGCGGGGTGTCGACCAGCAGTTGGCCGTCGCGATAGATCAGGTCGTAGCCCATGAAGATCAACGGCACCTTGGCGCGCAGGTCGGTTGAGACCTTCTTGCGGGCCAGCCGTTGTTGGAGCAGGGTGAAGGGTAGGGCGCGTTCTTCGCCCGCTTCGGTCACCCGCCACGCCAGCACTTCGCCATCGATCACGGCGCTGCCGGGAATGGAGGCCAACGCTTCAAGCAGTTCGGGAAAGGCGGCCGTCACGTCTTCCATGCCGCGCGAGAAGATCCGGACTTGGCCCGCGCGGATGTGGGCTTGGGCGCGGATGCCGTCGTACTTATCCTCCACCCACCACCCCGGGGCAAGGTCGAGCGGCGGTACGGCTTCCAGTGGCTTGGCCAGCATGAACTCCATGGGATGAAAGAGGGTGGCCTCAATCTGATCGAGCGTGCCCCGCCGGGCGGCCAGCGCCACATCCCATAAGCGGCCCAACTTGTTGTGAGCCGCGCGGATGGCATCAAGCGGAACGCCCAGGGCCTTCGCCAGGCTCTCTTCCACCAGCTTTTCCTGGAGGCCGATGCGCAGGTTGCCGCTGATGGCCTTGACGAAATAGCGCAGCGCCAGTGGGCGGTAGCGGAGAAATGTCTCCACCAGGATCGAATGCTTCAGGGCGACTCGCTTGGCCATCGCCAGGCGCAGAAAGATCTCCTCGGCGGCTGCCAGTGAAAACGGCTGCTGCTGGCTGCGGTGGGTCATCAAGTGGCCCACCGTTTCGCCGGTGTCGCCCACTTCACGGGAGCACAGACGCACCAATTCGAGGGGCCAGCCGGAGGCCTCCACCAGGGCCTCGCGTAGGGCCGCGCCACCGACGGTTAAGGGTCCATCGACGGGGGTGCCGCAGAGGAACCGGACGGCGCGCGCCAGGTCGGCGTCATCCAGTTCCGCCAGGTAGGCCGACAACGCCCGTACCTTTCGCAGACGGCTGTTGGTGGCGGCCACCTTTTCGCAGACTTCGGCCAGTGTGTCCATGGCTTAGGCGTCCGCCTCCATCACGCGGCCCCGGCCCCGAGCGCTGGCGTCGATGCCACGGGTTCGCAGAATCTGGGCCAGGGCTTCGGTGTAGCCATGCACCAGATCCACCTCGCGCGCGCCGGAGGCAGTAACGGTCTCGATCAGTTCATCGAAGCTGGCGTGATCCGAGTAGGGGATGAGTTCTTCGGCTCCGCTGCGGGCGCGGGCGTTGCTGAGGGCGGCCCAACCGGAAACGTACGCGATGCGGCATTCCAGGGCCTCAAAGATGGACCGCATGCCCGGCACCACCACCAGCGCCTGGCCGGCGATGCGGCCCGCTTCATAGGGTGTCCAGCCGGGGAATGTAAAGCCGGCGGCTTCATACACCGGGATGTAGCGGGCAATGGCACCGTGCACCGCGGTGGGAATGCCGGCCTGGCACAGGACATGGGCGATCTCCTGCCCGCGGCCCAGTGGGTAGCCCAGGAACACCGGTACCGTCCCGTCGGCCAGACACTCTCGCGCAAACGTGGCGATCCGAGTTGCCGCTTGTTCGCGCGAAAGGAAATGGTAGATGGGGAGTCCGAAGGTGGATTCGATGATCAGGTGGTCGCAGGGGACCACCTGGGCGGTGGCGCCGCACAAAGGTGGGCGGAGCTTGAAATCACCGGTGTATACGGTCCGGCGGCCCTCAAACTCGATCAACAGCTGGGCCGCGCCAAGGATGTGCCCCGCGGGATAGGCGGTGAGTCGCGCGCCGGCAAACTCCACCGGCTCGCCGAAATTCATTGGAATCCCCGCCGGGGCGCCGGGCCAGCGCATCTGATAGAGCGTCAGGGTTTCGGGAGTTCCCCACGCCTGGCCATGGATGCCCCGGGCGTGGTCGGAGTGGGCGTGCGACAACCAGGCATTCTGGACCGACCCTTGCGGGTCCAGCCAGAAATTTAGTTTGGGCAAAAAGATGCCCGAATCGCGATATTCAATCAGACTCAAAGTAAAATGATGCCAACAATGTCGTCTTGCATCTATAAAGGCATGAATGGGGAAGTGGCACGTTGGATGCGCGCGGTTCTCACCGCGGCGGGCCTGTACAACTTGGCTTGGGGAGCGTTTGCCATTTTCTTCCCACTGGCCGCCTTTGAGATGGCGGGCATGACGGTGCCCAACTACCCGGAATTGTGGCAGTGCATCGGCATGATTGTGGGCGTCTACGGCGTGGGCTACCTTATTGCCGCGTTTAATCCACTGGTCCATTGGCCGATTGTGCTGGTGGGGCTGATGGGCAAAGTCTTTGGTCCCATTGGGTTTGCCTGGGCGGTCTTCAATGGCCGCATGCCGTTGTCGATGGGCTGGACGATCTTGGCCAACGACTTGATCTGGTGGGTGCCGTTTGCCTTGATTCTGCACCACGCGCACGAACATGCGTTGGGCAAGCGCCGCGTGAGCAGTCCGGAAGTGCAGCGTTTTGCGCTACGGACGAAAACGCAGATGGGTATTTCGCTGGATGAACTAAGCCGCTTGTCGCCGGTGATGTTGGTTTTCCTGCGGCATGTGGGTTGCACCTTCTGCCGGGAGGCGTTGGCGGACCTGGCGGCCCACCGCCGTCAGATCGAAGAGGGCGGCACGCGAGTGGTGCTGGTGCACATGGGCACGGAGCAGCAAGTGGCACCAATGTTGAAGCACTACCAGATGTACGACATCGATCGGGTTTCTGACCAGAAGCAGTCGGTCTACCGCGCGTTTGGCCTGGGCCGCGGGCGCTTTCTGGAGCTGTTTGGACCTAAGGTGTGGTGGCGCGGATTCCAGGCGGGCGTGCTCGCCCGGCACGGCGTGGGTACGCTGGTGGGCGACGGGTTCCAAATGCCAGGGGTGTTTGTCGTCTATCATGGCGAAGTGATCCGCAGTTACCGTCACCAAAGCGCCGCTGACCGGCCCGACTATCTCGCGCTGGCCGCTGATGAAGCGTATCCTCAGCCCGGCACCGTGGTTTAGGCCGGCCCATGGGCTCCTTTACAATTTTCCGATTCCGGGGCATCCCGGTGCGTCTGCACTTCACCCTGCTGTTTTTGTTCAGCTGGCTGGCCTTGAATGCCTGGAGTGAAGGGCGCGCCGCTCAACGGGAAGCCTTGCTGTTCGGCGGGGTGCTGGTTTCCGTCCTGCTGCATGAATTTGGCCACGCCCTGACGGCCCGGCGCTACGGCATCCGCATTGCGTCCATCACGATGTACCCGATTGGCGGCGTGGCGCAGATGGTGGACCGCCCGACACCGGTTCAGGAGTTGTGGATCACGGTAATGGGCCCGGCGGTGAATGTGGTGCTGGCCCCATTGTGTTGGGCCGTGGGGTGGCGCGACATGGCCTACGTCAATGTCGGGTTGCTGTTGTTCAACATGATTCCGGCGTTCCCCATGGATGGCGGGCGGATTCTGCGGGCGGTGCTGGCGATGCGGGGCTCGGAAGTGCGGGCGACGCGCGTCGCGGCGATGGTGGGCCGGGTGGTGGCCGTACTGATGGCGATCTATGCCGTCTATTCCAGCCAGTGGCTGCTGTTGCTGGTCGCCTATATGGTCTTCAACGGGGCGGGGGCGGAGCGATCCTCCACCGAGGCCCGGCACTTTTCAGCCGGGTTTTCGGCCCAGGATGCGATGATTCGGGACTTTCGCACCCTGGCCCACGGGTCAACCTTGGCCGATGCCGCGCGGCTGCTGATTGAAACAACGCAAACTGACTTTCCGGTGTTGCTGGGTGAGCAGGTGCTGGGCTTGCTGAGCCGGGATGCGCTGATTACCGCCATGGCGGGCGAGGAAGGCGGCAGCGCCTACGTATCAAGTGTAATGAACCGTACGCCGGTGGTGATGCCGACCAGTCTGCCGCTGGAAGAAGCCTTGGGACTGCTGCAAACTGCCGGCCCTTGCGCTCTGGTGATGGATGGAGAACATCTGGCCGGCTTGCTGACGCCAGAGAATGTTGCCGAGTTCTTTGCGCTACGGTCCGCGCAATCGCGATAATGGTTAGCTGATGGCCCAAGCCGAAGTTTTGATTGTGGGCGCCGGATTGGCCGGTCTGTCCTGCGCGCTGCAATTGCAGGAAAAGCAGATACCGTTCCGGATTCTGGAAGCTTCCGATGGTGTGGGCGGCCGCGTCCGGACCGATGAGCATGAGGGGTTTCTGTTGGACCGGGGTTTTCAGGTCTTCCTGACCGCCTACCCGGAATGTTTTAATGTCCTCGATTACGCCGCGCTGGAGTTGAAGAACTTTATGCCGGGCGCAATGATCCGGCTGTCCGGCGATTTTCACAAGTTCAGTGATCCCTACCGCAACCGGGCCGACCTGATCGCCACGCTGACGGCACCCATCGGATCGTTCCGGGACAAACTCCGGATGAGCAGCCTCCGCAGCCGCCTACGCCGTGCCTCCGAAGACGACATTCTGTCGGCCACAAAGCACACCACCAGCTTTGTGCTCAAGGGGGAAGGCTTCTCCCCGCGCATGATCGACCGGTTTTTCCGCCCGTTCATGGGCGGCATCATGCTGGATTCATCGCTGATGCCGTCCAGCCGCATGTTCGAGTACGTCTTCAAGATGATGGCCGAAGGGGATACGGCGGTCCCGGCCAAGGGTATGGGCGAGATTCCGAAGCAACTGGCGGCCCGGCTGCCGGAAGGCTCGATTCGGCTGAATGCCCGGGTGGCGTCGATTGGGGACCAGGAAGTGACGCTGGAGAGCGGGGAGGTGATCTCCGGCAGCGCGGTGGTGCTGGCCTGTGAAGGGCCCGAAGCGTCGCGGCTGGCTCCGCAGTGGGTTCCGGTGCAGCGATGGCGCGGAGCCACGTGCCTGTACTTCAGCGCACCGGCTCCGCCGATCGAGGGTCCGTGGCTGGTGCTGAATGGCAACAATCAGTGGCCGATTAACAATCTGGCGGTGATGAGCGAAGTGTCTTCCGCGTATGCGCCGCCCGGACGGGCCCTGATCTCAATCACCGTGTTGGGCAAGCCGACGCAATCTGATGAAGAGATCCAATTGGCGGTAATGGCGCAATTGCAACGTTGGTTTGGCCGCGAGGCCAGGGACTGGCACTATCTGCGGGCCTACCGCATCTTCCACGCGCAACCGGAGGTGATCCCTGCGCCGCCGGCGGAGCGGCCGGCGCGGCTGGCGGGAAATCTGTTTGTGGCCGGTGATCACCGGCTGATGCCGTCGATCAACTTCGCCATGGTCAGCGGCCGCCAAGCGGGTGAAGCCGTGATCGCCACGTTGATGCCCGAAAGCTTGGTCGCGCAGCCTGCCTGATGGGGATCCTTTTAACCAATCTGGCCGCGACCCTGTTTATGACCGGGTTGATCTGGTTTGTCCAGCTGATCCACTATCCGCTCTATGCCCAAGTGGGTGCGGACCGGTTTGTGAATTACGAGAACTTGCATCGCCAGATGATTACTCCCCTGGTGGGGCCGGTGATGCTGGTGGAGTTATTGACCGCCATCGCGCTGATTGTCAAACGGCCAGAGACAATTCCAGCCTCTGCCGCTTGGATCGGCTTAGGGTTGGCGGCACTCATCTGGCTGTCCACCGCGCTCCTGCAGGTGCCGGAGCACGGTGTCCTGTCGAATGGTTTCGATACCGCCGCTCACCAGCGTCTGGTTTCGACCAACTGGCTGCGGACGGCCGCCTGGAGCATTCGCTCCTTGTTGATGTTATGGTGCGTCGCCCGGCGTTAAGACCCGGAAACGCTTAAGTAGATGCCGCCCGCCAGCAGGGCGACAACGACCACAGCCATTAAGCCGCGGCCCGCCCAATCCTTCCAGCTATGCGGATCATCCTGCTTCATCCGTTCGTCAATGGTGTCAAACATAGTCCACCCCTCGTGGAGAACATTATTCCCATTGCAAACCAAAGTCAAGGGGGTAATGAGACGAATTAGTCAGCTTCGACAAATTCGTTGGTGAAGGTGAGTTTGATGTCCACCGGGTTCTCGCGGACCGCGGGGATGGAGTAGCCCAGAACTTTTCTCACTGTTTCCGCTCCCTCCAGCGACAGCGCGCCATTGGGATTGAAAATTGGCATGGACGCAAACAATGCTTCGCGATAGAGGCTCGGATTGGGGCCCTGGTAGGCGGCCGGCATCTTGTCGGCGATCTGCTCGGCGGTATGTCCGACTATCCAGCCCAGCGTCCGTTTCATGGCCCGGGCCAGCCGGTGCGCCACCTCCACATTGCGCCGGATCCAATCGGCGGGGGCGTATAGCACGCTGGCCGGATACTGGGCCACGCCGAATACCTCGCGGACTCCGGCGGCGGTGCGTGTGTCGGCCAGGCGCGTCACCTTGGGGTCGCGGTCCAGCAACTCGCTGAGCCCGGGGTCGGTCATGATGGCGGCATCGACGCGGCCACTTTCCAGCGCTGCCAGGGCTGATGCCCCATGGCCAATGCCGGTGACGCTGACGGCCGCCGTCTCGATGTTGGCCTTGGCCAGCAGGTAGTTCAAGAAGAAGTGCGTGGACGAGCCCGGAGCGGTCACACCTACGGTCGAGGAAGCCAAGTCCTCCAGCCGCCGGATCGGCCTTTTCGCCTTGGCCGAGACGACCAGCGCCAAGCCGGGGTACTGCAGCATGTTGACGAAAGCGGTCAAACTGCGGGCCTCACCCGGAGGCAGTGCGGCCATCTGAATGGTGTGATCAAAAAAGCCGCTCACCACATCGGCACTGCCTCCCAGCAGGGCCTGCAGTGCTTTGGAGCCGCCCGGGAAATCCTGTAGGGTGACCTCCAAACCTTCGTCGCGGTAGTAGCCCAACTGCTGGGCCAACGTGGTGGGCAGGTAAACCAACTGCGCCGCGCCGCCCACGGCCAACCGGACCTGAAGGGCCTGTGCCGTCCGTTTCCGCGTGCAGGCGGTGACGGCACCCAGCGAGGCGAGTGTGAAGCGGCGGCGATCCATGGGCGACCCCGATATTGTATCGAGCTATTCTGGCGGTATGAAGTACGCCTCTATTTTGGGAGTACTGGGTTCGCTACTACTGCCAGTGGCAGCCCCCGCCCAGGCCAAACCCGACCATCACCCGGGGCATTCCGCCGAGCACTATGCCCACACGCTGGAGGACCCCGGCCGCGATGCCTGGCAGCGTCCGCACGAAGTGATCATGGCGTTAAAACTGCGTTCCACGGAAGTGGTGGCTGATCTGGGCGCCGGCACCGGCTATTTCAGCCGCCGCCTGGCCCGGCATGCCGGGAAGGTATGGGCCATTGATGTCGACGAGAAGCTGTTGGCGATTGCGGCCCAAGGAGCGCCCAAAAATCTCCAGACCTTGTTGGCAAGCGCCGACAGTCCCCGACTGGCTGCGGCAAGCGTGGATACGGTTTTCATTTGTGATGTGGCCCACCACATCGGGAACCGGGCGGTGTACTGGCCGCGCGTCGTGAGTGCGCTGAAGCCTGGCGGGCGCGTGGTGATGATCGATTTTGAAAAGCGCGCCACATCCGCCGGTCCGGCGGTGGAGTATCGCATCTCACGAGACGAGATGGTGGCGGAGATGGCTGCGGCCGGGCTGAAGCTGAAGCGTGAGCACAAGCTGCTGGAGCAGCAATACTTCCTGGAGTTCGAACGCTAGCCTGCGGGCGGCCGTTTGTAGGGTGACCCGAGATAGCGCTTGGCTTCCTTGGCCATGTCGCTGGAATCGTTCTGCTGCAGCACTTGCCGGTAGGCCGCTTGGGCGGCGGGGCGATTGCGGCGCAGGTCGTAGGTTTGGCCCAGCCGCAGCCACGCCATGGAGGCGGTGTGGAGGTCCAACTTCTCGGTGCCCGCGGTGGCGGCTTTCAGTTGCTCAATGGCGCGGTCGAAGTCGTCGTACCAGAACAGGATGTTGCCGCGGGCGAAGGCAATCTTCTCGGCCGACAGGGTGCCCGCGGCGGTGGCGCCCGATCGGCGCAATTGATCCAGCGCATCGATGGCCGCCAGTGACTTTGCTTTGTCGCCTTCGTCGGCCCACATCTGGGCCAGTTCCATGCGGAACAGATAGTTGCGAGGGAAGCGCTGGATCAGATCGTCGAGCAGGGGGATGGCCTCCTTGGACCGGCGCTCCCGGCGGTAGATCACGCCCAGCAGCACCTTGGCATCGGTGGTGTTCATCGTGCCTTTGGCCGCTACTTCCTTGATGGTGCGGACGCCGGCCTCACGGTCACCGCGGAAGCCGGCCAGAAAGCCGAGCATCTTGATGTAGCCCGGCAGGGAGCCCAGCACATAGTCGTGCAGGCCCAGGATGATGCGGGCATCGATGAGCTTGGGGTCCAGTTCCACTGCCTTGGTGGCCAGTTTGCGCGATGCCGTGAGGTCCCGCAAGGAATCCATGTAGGCCTTACGGACGAGAAAATTCCAGTTGCCGCGCAAGCCATAGGCGACGCCCAGCGCATAGGTTGCGCCGACGTCGCGCGGGTTGCTGGTGACGGCTGCTTGCGACAGGCTCATGGCTTTCCCGATGGCGTCGAGAAACTGCTTTTCGACTTCCGCCGGAGGCTCCAGGCGGCCCCGGCGCAGGAAGGGGTTGGCTCCAGTGACCATCTCGCTTTCCAGCGCCCCGGCCTTGAGCATCTCGCGATACATCAGGCCTTGGGCGAGATGGTTGTAGCCTTGCGGCTCCGCTGGACGTTCGCGAATGGCCCGCTCAAACTCGGCGATGCAGGCGTCGTATTCCAGGTTGTAGAAATGATCGAAGCCCTTGGAGACGGTTTGGCCGTTCGCGCCCCAGCTGATGGCCAGAACAGCCAGCAGCCCGCGCACTAACAGGGCGTATCTCACAGATCATGTCTCACTGGGGGAACAGCCGCCGGATACGCTCCACGGCCTCCATCAGGTTGTCGAGCGAGTTGGCGTAGCTGAAGCGCAGATAGCCTTCGCCATACTGGCCAAACGCCGTGCCCGACAGGCAGGCCACGCCGCCTTCATAGAGCAGTTTGTCGGCCAGCACGCGGGAGCTGAGGCCGGTGCCCGCGATGTTCGGGAAGGCATAAAAGGCGCCTTCAGGCACCGGGCAGCGGAAGCCCGGGATGGTGTTGAGGCCGGCCACAAAAGCGTCACGGCGGCGCTTGAACTCCACCATCATGCGGAGAGCGTCATCCTGCGGCCCGGTCAAAGCCGCCAAGCCTGCCCGCTGCGTAAAGCTGGCGGTGCAGGAGTTTGAATTCACCATCAGCTTGTTCATGCCATCGATGATCCATTCCGGGGCGACACCGTAACCCAGGCGCCAACCGGTCATGGCGTAGATCTTCGAGAAGCCATCCAGGATCACGGTCTTTTCCGCCATGCCGGGCAGCGAGGCGATGGAGAGCGGCGGCTCACCGTAGCACATGCGGATGTAGATCTCATCCGACAGCACGACGACGTCGCGGTCCTTGAGCAGTTCGGCGATCTTGCGGAGATCTTCGGCCGGGATGACGCCGCCGGTAGGGTTCTGCGGCGAATTCAGGATCACCATGCGCGTGCGGTCCGTGAGGCTGCGTTCGAAGACGTCCAGGTCAAAGCTGAAGCCGCGTTCTTCCACCAGCGGAATCGGCACGGGCTTGGCTTCGGCGAACTTGATCATCGATTCGTAGATCGGGAACCCGGGGTTGGGGTAGATCACTTCGTCGCCGGGATTCACGAGACCCAGGATGGCGAAGAACATGATCGGCTTGCCGCCCGGGACGACACAGACGTTGGCCCCGGTGTAGGCGAGGCCGCGCGTCTCATTGATGTGCGCGGCGATGGCGTCGCGCAATTGCGGGTCGCCTTGCGTGGGGCCGTAGCTGGTCCACCCATCGTCCAGCGCCTTCTTGCCCGCCTCCACAATGTGGCGGGGCGTGGGGAAATCGGGCTGGCCGATTTCACAATGAATGACATGCTTGCCCTGCGCTTCCAGCGCACGGGCTTTCACCAGGACCTCAAAAGCGGTCTCCTGGTCTAGACGGGCAATACGATCAGCGAGCTTCATGGATCTTAAGCCCGTATTGTAGCGAGCGGCGAGCGGTGGCGGCGCTACAATCGAATCTGCATGGCCGACCGTGAGTTTGACGTCATCATCGAGCGCGACGAAGAAGGCTTCTACGTCGCCTCCGTCCCCCAACTGCCGGGTTGCCATACCCAGGCCCGATCATTGGACGATTTGAATGACCGCATTCGTGAAGCGATCGAATTGTATCTGGAAGTGGAGTCAGGCGAACTACCCAGGCTCCAGTTTGTCGGCGTGCAACGGGTGACGATCGCGGCATGAGCCGGTTGCCCGCGCTGACCGGCAAGAAGTTGGTCAGCACCCTGGAGCAGGCTGGGTTTGCTGTAATCCGGATTCGTGGCCGTCATCATTTTCTGGCCCATCCCGACGGGCGCAAAACGGTGGTGCCGGTCCACGCGGGGGAAGTTCTCGGTCCAGGCCTCTTGTCCAGGATTCTTCGCGACGTCGATTGGACCGCTGACACTCTTCGAGCGCGCCTATAGAAGCGCAAGCCGCGAACCTATGATGGGTTCCATGGCTGACACATTCCTTGCCGACTCCATCGCCGTACTGACGCGAACGCCGGTGGTTCTGGATGCGTTGCTGCGCGATCTGCCGGAGGCGTGGACCCATGCCACCGAAGGGCCGGGCACCTGGAGCCCGTACGTGGTGATGGGCCACCTGGTCCACGGAGAACGTGCTGACTGGATGCCGCGGCTGGAGATCATCCTGCAGCACGGCCCGGCGCGCGCGTTTGATCCGTTCGACCGGGAGGCGCAGTTTACGGACAGCCAGGGCAAAACGCTGCCGGAGCTGCTGGATGAATTCAGCTCATGGCGGCGGCAGGGGTTGGCACGTTTGCGGGAACTCGACCTGCAACCGGATCAACTAGACTTAACCGGTACCCACCCCGCCTTCGGCCCGGTCACGGTCCGGCAGTTGCTGGCGACGTGGACCGCGCACGACTTGGCGCATCTGCTCCAAGTGAGCCGGGTGATGGCTAAGCGCTACCGCAAAGAAGTGGGGCCTTGGGCGCAGTATCTTTCGGTGATGAGTTAGGCGCGCCGGCTTGGCAGACGTCTGGTGGCCGATTCGAGAGACACCGGTCTTCTCGGCGCAGTAGCATGGGAAGAGGAGCCATAAATGAGTGACACCCGGCAGCAGGCCCACCAACTTATCGACCTTATGCCTGAGACGCAGCTCTTCGGCGTGATTCAGTTTTTGGAAGAGTTGGTCGATCCTGTCGCGGCGGCTTTGCGGAACGCGCCGGTTGATGATGAGCCCGAGACGGATGACGAACCAGCTGCTGTCGCCGAAGCCAAGTCTTGGCTTCATTCGAACGGCGGCGCAGGGATTTCTCACGCCGAAGCGATGCGAAGGCTTGGACTGGGGTAGTGAAGATTGCGTGGTCCGGTCCGGCCTTGGCCGATATGGCTTCTCTCGATCAGGCGATCGCCCGCCGCGTCAATCAGTCGATCGAGCGATTTGCCGAGTCAGGCGCGGGCGATGTCAAGCGACTGCAAGGCATCGAGCCGCCTGAATACCGCCTCCGTTCAGGCGACTACCGCGTCCGCTTCTACAGCGACGGCGTGACAATCACTGTTCTACGCGTGCGTAACCGCCGGGAAGCCTACCGGTAAGCGGCAGATCTCGCTGGCTACGGGCGATCATTGGCGGACGCCAATTACGCCTTCCCGAAAAACTTTACGCCCGCTTCTTCCCGCACTAGATGTACGGCATCGCCAATGGCCACTCGTTCTCCACTGATGCGCACGGTCACGCGGCCGCCGGAATCGAGAGTGATGATCGCGATCTGATAGGGGGCCTCCGACACCAGTTGTGCCGGGGCGGCGTGGACGACGGATTCGGTGTAGACGATGCCGGTCATTAGATGGCCTCCAGGATGGTGACGACGGCGGTGGCTCCGCTGCCGCCGAGGTTTTGCGCCAGTGCCAGTTGAGCATTCGCCACCTGGCGTTCGCCCGCTTCTCCACGGAGCTGGATGGTCAGATCGCAGATCTGGCCGACGCCGGTTGCGCCGACGGGGTGGCCTTTGGATTTCAAGCCGCCGCTGGTGTTCACCGGACGGCTGCCGGTTAAGCCTGTGGCGCCGGAGGCGACGTAGGGACCGCCGTGGCCTTTGGCGCAG
>JBIKMK010000461.1:0-4193 GCA_044359315.1 Bryobacteraceae bacterium
GCCCTGGCGCACGTCACCAAATAGATCCGGACCAGGATTGCCAACGGACCAGTAGAGCGTGTTCAATTGCGGGTCATACGTGCCGGTCATCCAGGCCGGGCCGCCGCCGCGCTGCCAGCTATCATCAAGCCACGTTTCCCCGCCCTTTTCGCCCTTGGCCGGGATGGTGTAGAACTTCCAGGCCTGCTTGCCGGTGCGCGCGTCATAAGCCGCGATGAAGCCGCGGATGCCGTATTCGCCACCGCCGACGCCCGCGATCACTTTGTCGCCCACCACCAAGGGGGCCAGCGTCGCGCCGTAGCCCTTCTTGTTGTCTTCCATGGTGACGTTCCACAGCAGTTCGCCCGTGCGGGCGTCAAGCGACAGCAGGTGGCAATCAGGCGTCACCATGAACAGCTGATTGCCAAGAATGGCGAAGCCTCGGTTGACGGTACCGTTGGCGAGCAACTCATTTTTCGGCATGGGATAGGAGTAGCGCCAAAGCTGACGGCCGCTCCGGGCGTCAAGCGCAAAGGCGACGCCGTTGGCCGCGGTGAGATACATGACGCCATCCACCACCAGCGGCATACCTTGGAACTCGCCGGGCTGCCCGGTCTGGAAAATCCAATCGACCCGCAGATCCTTGACGTTGGTGGAGTTGATCTGCTTCAGCGTCCGGTGCCGCTGGCCGGAATAGTCGCCGTGGTAGGTCATCCAGTTTTGCTGCTCTTTGAGCGCATTCTTCAAGCGGTCAAAAGTGACATCCTGCGCCAAAGCGGCGGCGGCGATAAGTGCAATGGTCCAGCGCATTATTGAATCCCCTTCGCCTTGGTGGCCGGACCGGAGGCGTTGATGTTGCCGCGCAGAGAGTCGAGATACGCCAGCAGGTTGTCTAGATCGGGCTTGGGCAGCCGGTCGTAGGCCGGCATGAGGGATTTGGTTTCGACGGCAACAGACTTCACTTCGCTGCGGTCAAAGAAGCGGAACTTGCCCGCCGGGTCGCGCATTTGCAGGGTGAACGAGTCTTCGTTAACTTTGACGCCGGTGACTTTGCGGCCGTCCTTGAGAGTGACAGAAACACCCTCCCATTCAAGCGGCACATCAGCCGATGGCTTGGCCAGCGATTCCGCGATGTAGGCTTGCGAACGCGCCACGCCAATGCGCGACAGGTCCGGCCCATAGATGGACCCAACACCGTCGACTTTGTGGCAGCCCGTGCAACCGGAGCGTTGATAAACCAGCTTGCCCGCCGCGACGTCACCAGTGAGTTTGGCGGCGTTGGCTCCGCCACCCTGTTGCGAAAAGCTCTTCAGGTAGCCCACCAGCTTCGCCACTTCGTCATTCTCAAAATTGGCGAAGGCCGGCATCGTCGTGCCGGGGATGCCTTGCTTGATGACCCGCGACACGTCCGCGTCGGTGTTGCCATGGACGCGGCGCGCGGTGAGGTCCGGTCCGCGGCCACCTTTGCCGGAAAGGCCGTGGCAGAACGCACAATTGGAGCGGTAGAGCGCATCGCCCTCCGGGTCCGGCTTGCCCATTTGGGGCTGTTGCGCAAACAAGGCGCAGGAGAACAACAGAGAAAGTAGCTTCATCCAAAAAGGCCGGCGACCGGCTTTCCTTCCACCAGCATGCGGGGTTGTTTGAGATCGTTCAGGACCTCCATGTTGGGGTCAATCCCCAGAGAGTGATAGATCGTCGCCACCAGATCGACCGGGTGCACGGGGTTGTCCACCGGGGCCGAGGCTTGCGCATCGCTCTTGCCATAGAGCGCGCCGCGCTTGACGCCCGCGCCGAAGATGGCGGCGGTGTAGCAATACGGCCAGTGGTCACGGCCGTCGGGCGAGTTGGTGTTGCCCGAAGTGGACACGCCGAGGCGCGGGCTGCGGCCAAATTCGCCGATGGCCAGCACCAGCGTGTCGGCCAGCATACCGCGCTGGTCCATGTCCTCAATCAGAGCGCTCAGCGCCGAATCGAGCTTGGGGCAGTGCAGATTCTTGAGCGGCCCGAAGTTCGCAAAGTGCGTATCCCAGCTGGAGGTTTCCGGGTCTCCATTGGCCACCGACGGCCAGTTCACCTGCACAAAGCGTGTCCCGGCTTCGATCAAGCGGCGCGCCATCAACGCGGACTGGCCGAAGGTGTGGCGGCCGTAGCGGTCGCGGGTCTTGTCGGATTCCTGGGAGAGGTCGAAGGCATCGCGGGCTTTGCCGGAGAGCACGAGGTCGTAGGCCTTCTCGTAATAGTCGGTGAGGGCGTAGCTGGAGACGGCTTTCTCCAGATCCTTCATGGAACCGTTGATGCCCTTGAGCAGTTCAAAACGGTCCTTCAAGCGGGCCTGGTTCACTTCCGGGCGCAGGGTGAGGTCGTCCAGGCGGACGTCCTTGGCGGGGTCCTGATAGAGGCGGTAGGGATCGAAGGCTTTACCCAGGAATCCCGCTGCGCCGCCCTTGCCGACGACGTTTGATTCCTGCAGCGGCCGCGGCATTTCGACGAAGGGCAACATCGCGCCTTCCGGCGGGCGCATCTTGGCGATCTGGCAACCCATGTGCGGGAAGTCGCGCGGCGACGGCGGTTCCAGCTGGCCGGACGGAGAGACTTTGTCCGGCGCCCAACCGGTCATCATCTGGTACATGGCCGCGGTGTGGTTGAACAGGCCGCTGGGCGTGTAGCTCATCGAACGGATCAGCGTGATCTTGTCCATCTGCTGCGCGAGCAGCGGCATGGTTTCGCTGACCTCGATGCCGGGCACCTTGGTCTTGATGGGCTTGAATTCGCCGCGGACGTTGGAGGGCGCTTCGGGCTTGGGGTCCCAGATGTCGATGTGGCTGGGGCCGCCTTGCAGGAAGAGTAGGATGACGGACTTGGCGCGCGGCTTGATGGCGAGCGTCGATGCGGGCGTCGCTCCCTTGGCCTGTAAAGCAAACAGGTCCTGCAGGCCGAGCCCCAACAGACTCAAGCCGCCGACGCGCATCAGCTCGCGGCGTGAGGTTCCGTCACAGGTCCGGACGGGTTGGCCAGGAATAGACAACATGGGCGCTCTCCTTCTTGCTACCGGCAAATGAAAGCCACTTTGGGCTTCCGCTATTATATGGTGCTGCTGGCACCAGTAAGATGAAGGTTCATGACGCAGCGGACACGCCGGCAGTTCCTCCAGCATGCGGCCGTGCTTGGAGGGCCCATCATTGGCTGCGGCCGCCCTCTATCCGCACAACAGAACCGGGCGCCACGCCCGTTGATCTTTGACCATGATGGCGGCACACCGGATGATTTTCTGGCCCTCGCTCTGCTGCTGACGTTGAAGGACGTGGACCTGCGTGGGGTGATCTGTTCGCCGGGCGTTACGCATCTGGATGCGTCGGTGAGCGTCACGCGCAAGATGCTGGCACTGGCCGGTCGCGCAGAGGTCCCGGTGCTCCGCAGCCCAGCGCGCGGCGTGAATGCCTATCCCACGCCTTGGCGGCGCAGCGTTTGGGTGGCTGACGCACTGCCGATCCTGAACCAGCGGCCTTTGCCCGCGGCCCCCACGCCGGACGCGGTGCAATGGCTGGTAAGCCAACTGACGGCGGCGAGCGCTCCGGTAACGTTGCTCATCACCGGGAGCTTCTGCACGCTGGCACTGGCGCTGGATCGCGCGCCGGCGATTGAATCGAAGATCGCGGAAGTGGTCTGGATGGGTGGCGCATTGCGAGTGCCAGGCAATGTCTCGCGCAATGATGAGCCATCGCATGATGGGTCCGCTGAATGGAATGCGTACTTTGACCCGCCAGCCGCTGCTCAGGTTTGGAAATCGAAGGTGCCCCTGGTGCTGTGTCCGCTGGATGCCACCAACAAGGTGCCAGTGCGGCGCGAGTTCCAACAACGGCTGGCCAGTGTGCGCCACACCGCGTTGGGCGATCTGGCCGGGCAGCTGAATTCGTTCTCCTATGCCAATGGTGAAGAGTTCTACTTCTGGGATCTGCTGGCGGCAGCCTATGTCGCTGCTCCAGCGCTGTTCCGCGTGAAGGACGACGAAGCGGCGTTGATCGCCGAAGGTGCCAGTGCGGGCCGCACCAAGCCGGTGCCGGGGGCGCGGCGCGTGAAAGTGATGGACCCGATTGAGCCTCGGGCGATTGAGGACTACGTGCTCAGGCAGTGGGGCGCGGAGCGGTAACGGCACCTCGTCGAGGCGTGCCGCTGACGCTACATCGATCCAACACTGGACGAGCCGTCCGACAGGT
>JBIKMK010000712.1:0-2780 GCA_044359315.1 Bryobacteraceae bacterium
AGCGCTGGATCCCGATCCTGAACTATGCCGATGCCAACGGCATCGACTTCGCCTATGAGTTGCACCCCGGCGAAGACGTGTTCGACGGTTCGACGTTCGAGATGTTCCTGGAAGCCACCGGCAACCACCCGCGCGTCAACATCAACTACGACCCGTCGCACTTCGTGCTCCAGTGCCTGGACTACGTCGGCTTCATCGATGCCTACGGTCCGCGCATCAAGGCGTTCCACGTGAAGGATGCCGAGTACCGCCCGTCGGCCAAGAGCGGCGTCTACGGCGGCTTCCAAGGCTGGACCGGCCGCCCGGGCCGCTTCCGTTCGCTGGGCGATGGGCAGGTGGACTTCAAGCAGGTCTTCTCCCGCATGACGGCGGCCGGCTACAAGGGCTGGGCCGTGCTCGAATGGGAATGCTGCTTCAAGGACAGCGTGCAGGGGGCGGCAGAAGGTGCTCCGTTCATCGCTTCGCACTTGATCGACGCACCCACCAAGGCCTTCGACGATTTCGCCGGCGCCGCCACCGACGCCAAGCGCAACCGCCGCATTCTGGGCTTGGGCTAAGCGTCAGATCCCCCCGGGTCACTTCGGATCGGGGAAGCTCAGCTTCCCCGGTCTCCTGGACCCGGCGTCTAGCCCCATGCGTCAGCTTGGGGCTATTGCGGTGTCCCGCAAAAAAGCCCCAAGCTCACGCATGGGGCTAGGAACTCATGAGCCGGTATCCCTCCTAAACCGCCAGCAGCCCTCGCAAATCATCCGCCCGGTAGCCGTGCGATAGCGCAACCTCTCTTGAGATCTTCCCCGAGCGCGTCAGTTCGGCCAGCGACTGTTCCATCGTGTTCATCCCCGCCGCCCGCCCAATGGTGAGCTGGGACCGAAGCTGCTGATCCTGCCCTTGGCGGATCAAGTTCCGCACCGCGTCGGTGGCCATCATGATCTCCAGCGCCGGGTAGCGCGATTTGCCGTCGACGCTCGGCACCAGCTGCTGCGCGATCACCGCCGACAAGGCAAGCGAAAGCTGCAACCGGATCTGCGACTGATGCGAGGTAGGGAAGACGTCCAGGATGCGCGAGACGGCCTGCGCGGTGTCGTTGGTGTGCAGCGTGGAGAGCACCAGATGCCCGGTTTCGGCAGCCGTCAGCGCAGTCGCAATGGTCTCCGGGTCCCGCATTTCGCCGATCAGGATGACGTCGGGCGACTGGCGCAGGATGCTGCGCAGCGAGTTCAGGAAGGCCGGCGTGTCGCGGCCCACTTCGATCTGCTCAATGATGGCGGAGCGATTGGTGTGCACGTACTCGACCGGCTCTTCAATGGTGACGATGTGGCACTCGCGCCGGTCGTTGATGCGGTCCACCAGGGCGGCCAGCGTCGATGTCTTGCCGCAGCCCGTGGGTCCGGTGACCAGGACGAGGCCCTGGCGCAAGTTGGCCAACCGGTCGAGCGTCTCCGGCAGGTGCAGATCCTCGAGCGTGGGGATCGTGCGGGGCAGCAGCCGGATGCAGCACGCCAGCGTGCCGCGCTGGTAATGCACGTTGGCGCGAAAGCGGCCCGTGGAGCCGGAATCGAAAGCCAGATCGACGGACTTCTCCTTTTGCAGCGTCCCGTATTCGCCGGGCGTCAGCAGCGGCAGCACCAGACGCTGGACATCGGCGTCAGTCAGCACGGTCCCGGGCACCACGGACATCTTCCCCCGGCGCCGCAACGCCGCTGGAGCTCCCGAGACCAGCAGGATGTCAGAGGCGTCCTGCTGCACCGCCAACTCCAACAGTTCCGACAATGCCGCGGCCGTTGTCGTGGACTTCGCCGTCGTCTCCCGCGACGACGCGCGGTTCAGCTCGGCCACGATCTGGTTCAGCTCACGCTGGTAGTCGGCCATCTGTTGCTAGTGTAGTGGCTTGATCCATTGGGCGGGATCACGCGAGAATCAGGGTATGCGACTTTTAGGACTGGCGTTGGCCATTAGCGGAACTTGGGCTATGCAATTGTGCGCTCAGGTGCCGGGTGAAGTGCATGGAGTGCCGGCACGTGCCGGGGCCGAGGATTATCAGGCCAAGGCTGAGGTGGGTGGAGTGACGATTGCGGCTGACTTTGTGGGCCACGCGGTGCCCACACCAGGCGGGACCTTCACCAATGAAGACTATGTGGCCATCGAGGTGGCCTTCTACGGGAAGCCTGAAGCGAAACTGAAGCTGACCTGGGAAGACTTCTCGCTGCGGGTCAATGGGAAGAAGATGCCCACGCCAGCAACGCCGTTCGGGATGGCCCTGAAATCGCTGAAGGACCCCGAGTGGCAGCCGCCGGTTTCCTCCGAGGAGGGGAAGTCCAAGGGTGGCGTCAGCGGCGGTGGCGGCGGAGCGGCCGGTGATCCGAAGCCCCTTCCCCCGAAGATGCCGTTTCCGCTGCGGCGTGCGATGGAGTTGAAGGTGACCAAGGCCGTGTTGGCCGAAGGTGAGCGTGAGCTGCCACAGGCTGGTCTCGTGTTTTTCCCGTATCGCGGGAAAGATGAAGGCATCCGGCAGTTGGAGCTGATTTACACGGGCGCAGCGGGGACGGTCACGTTAACCTTCGAGCGATGACGCTTTCGTTCTGAGCCGCGCGCGTCAGCAAGCGGTTTCCAGGCTTGTTGCACCAGCTTGCTAGTCTTTGGCCTTGGCGATCGCCGCATACTGCGCGCTGACCGCACGGCAATAGTCGTCCGGGGCGATCAGAATCTGCAACCCTCGCTGACCCGCCGAGATGGAAATGACATCGAATAGGATGGCCGTTTCGTCCAGCCAGACGGGGTAG
>JBIKMK010000030.1:0-14351 GCA_044359315.1 Bryobacteraceae bacterium
CGCCAGCGGCATCGCGTCGCTGATCGAGATCGCCAAAATGTTCAAGGATCGCGGCATCAAACCGAAGCGCAGCCTGGCCTTTGTGGCCGTCACGGGCGAAGAGAAGGGGCTGAAGGGCTCGCGGTTCTTTGCCACGCACCCGACCTTGAAGGGCAAAATGGTGGCCAATCTCAACATGGATATGTTCCTGCCCATTCACTCGCTCGTCGTGCTGCGGGTGTTGGGGCTAACGGATTCTGACCTAGGCGATACGCTGACGGCGGTCGCGAAAGAGGCCGGCATTCGAGTGCAGCCCGACCCGCAACCGGAGCGCAACGCCTTCATCCGCAGTGACCAGTACAACTTTGTGCGCGAAGGCATTCCTTCGATCAATGCGGGCTTTGGATACGACAAAGGCTCACCGGAAGAAAAGCAGCACAAGGACTGGTTGACGGAGCGTTACCACGCCCCCTCCGACGACTTGGCGCAGCCGGTCGACAAAGAAGGCGCGGCAAAATTCAACGGCATCCTCTTTGAGTTCGCCCGCCGCGTGGCCGATCAACCGGTGACGCCGCAGTGGAAGGATACGAGCTTCTTCAAGCGCTTCGCGAAGAAGTAGCGCTCCGTCCTTCCCCATGAGCAGCGGCGTCCGCTTTAGTGCCAGCTTTGTGCGCGATCTCGTGCTTTATGCAGCATCGCGCGGCGTCGACATTGATGACCTCTGTGCCGCCATCGGCGTCTCGCGCGCGTTGCTGGCCACGCCGGATGAGCCGGTTGCCGGAACGGTCTATGAACGTGCGTGGCAGATTGTGATGGACCGCACGGGGGACCAAGACTTGGGACTCCATCTGGGCGAATCCGTGCATCCGTCAATGTTGGGGTTGCTTGGGTTTGTGATGCTGAGTTGCGAGACTGTCGGCGCGGCCATTGAGCGGCTGATCCGCTACTGGAACACCATCAACCGCGCCACCACATTGCGGTTGAGTCGCGAAGGGTTGGATGCACAGTTGGAATGGGCGGTGGTGGATCTGCCCGGCAACTTCCTGCTGCGCAACCCACGGCAATCCGCGGAGTCGGCCAGCGCTGCCATGCTCGCTATTGCCAAGGCACTGGCGGGACGGCCACTGCCATTGAGCCGCGTCGAGTTCGCCCACGCCCGGCCCGCCCGCATCGGAGAGCATGAGCGGTTATTCGGTGGGCCGCCCTTCTTTGGTGCTGACGCCACGCGGCTCACGTTTCGAGCTGAGGCGTTGGAGTGGCCGGTGTTGCAAGCGAATCCGGCGTTGCTCGAAACGTTTGAGGCGCAGATCGCCCGCCGCGTGGAGCGGGAGCCGGATTCTCTGGTGGACCGCGTTCGCCACGAGATTGGGCGGCGGCTCCGCGGGGAGACGCCGGACCTCTCCGCGATTGCCCGGGCGCTCCGCGTGAGTGAGCGGGCGTTGCAGCGGGAGCTTCAGCAGTTGGGCGTCTCCTTCCGTCAACTGCTGGATGACCTGCGGCGCGATCTGGCGATGGACTATCTCAAGAATCAGCAGGCATCGATTGCCGAAGTTTCATTCCTACTGGGCTTTTCGGAACCCAGTGCTTTCCATCGCAGCTTCCGCAAGTGGACCGGCGTCACTCCACAAGCCTTCCGCCGAGGCTAGTGCGTCGCCGCTTCAACCTTGCGCCAAACGGTCCAGCCCAGCACACAGCACCAGACGGACCAGATCAGAAACGCGATGCCGGGGAAGGCGCTCACGTTCACCGGCAGCTGGGCGACGGTGGCCAAACCATCGCCCAGCCCAATCAGGAAGAGCGTGCCCGCCAGCAAGCCCAGTCCGAAGCGAACCCGATCCAGCATGGTGTGGATGGGCAAGCTGAGGACGATGCCGATGGTCCAGACCGCCAGCAGCAATTGACCCAGGTGCTCCCCCAGCATCACGCCGAACAGCTGGTGCTGCATGTTGAAGCTCACGATGATCGCCGCTTTGGCTTCAGCCGTGGTGCCGGGTTGCACGAAGGCAGCGGCCAGCGGAGGCACCGCAAACACCCAGCGCAGCAGGCCGATCATCTGGACCACGGACGACACCACGCCCACTCGTGTCATCGCCTCCAGTAGCCAGGCGTGCCGTGCCCGAACCACCCCCGGTAGTGCCGCCAGTGCCAGCAGCAACGGCAGAATCGCGGCGCCGTAGAGATACCAAGCGGCGATCAAGCCGGGGCCTCCGGCGGCGAACTTGGTGAGAATCGCCTCGGCGGGCTGGCGAAGGATCGCCGGGTACTCGTAGGTGGCAATTAGCATCCCGTAGGGGAGCTGAATCAGCAGCGGGAAGGCAAGCAACGCGCCGCCAACTAGTTGCTGGGCGTGGCGTTGAGGCGTGGATTCGTTCATATGCGGCTCCTGGACGGGGATGTGGTCTCACGCTTAGTTGCGGGAGAAGTTCCAGCTGACGCCAATGGTGGGGTTGATCCGCAGCGGGCGGTCCGCGCCCTTGAGGAAGCTGGCGCCGACGCGGAAGTCAAGGTTCTTGGTCATGGCCCAGCGGAAGCCCGGCTCAAACTGCACGGCGTTGGTCCAGCCCTGGTTGAGGCCCCGCAGATAGGAGACTGACGTGAAGATCTCTGACTTGCGCGCGCCGCCCGTGGGTACTTCAAACAGGTATGCCGTGACGCCGGTCTTGGCGAACAATGTGTTCTTGGCTTCGCCATTCTCGGTGGGCTTGATGATGGTGGGGTAAACGCCCACATGGTAGCCCAGCAAACCGTGGCGGTACTCAACACCGATGCTGGGGGAACGGAAGGCATGCACGATGATTTCGCGCTTGGGCTCATCGGCTTCGGAGTTGATCTGCGCCGTGGCCGGGGTGACAAGAAGGCCCGCGAAGGCGCAGGCGAGGAGGAAGAAGTGGTTGGTGTGTTTCATACGCTCCTCGATCTTGCGGCTCGAGGGCGATTTTTCGACTGACCGGAGGCGCACGTGGATTGACCGCAGACGCCAACGTTGTTTTGCCGTGGCCGTACTACGGAGCGAGCACGCGCCGCGCGACGCTGTCGGCCCCGGTGGGTAAGTCACCCGTATCGGACGCCAGCGGCACCAGCAACCGCAGCAGCGACAGGTCAATGTTGCGGTCCGCCCCGCGCGCTTCCGGTGGCAGTTGGTCGACAATCTGTTCCGGCGTGTGGGCCTTCATCCACGCGGTGCCCGCGAGAAAGGCGGCCTTCAGCGCCGCCGCTTCGCGCGGATGGGCGGCGATCCAGCTGGCTTCGGCCAGGACTGACTTGGAGGCATAGGCATCCACACCCAGCGCCGCCCGCATGCCTTCGCGCGTGTACGTTTCGGCTATCACCTTCAGCTCCGGGTGACGTTGCTTGAGTGCGAGAAAGCTGGTGTAGAGCACCACGCCCGCGTCCACCTGGCCCGCCTCCAGTGCCGCCACGGAGGCCGGTCCGACGCCGATGGCCGCGTAGCTGGCTTCGGCACCTTTCAGTAGGAAGCGCGCGAAGTTCTGCATCTGGCCGCCCGGTGCCGCGACGCCAATCACTTTGCCCGCTAGATCCGACGGCTGCGCAATGCCCGGCTTCAGCGTCACCAGCGCCAGGCAGTGGCAGGTGTCGAGAACGGCGATGGGTGCGAGGCTTTTGCCCTTGGCGGCCATCTGCACGGTCTGCTCATAGGTGCCCAGGATCACATCCGCGCTGCCGCCCAGCAGTGATTCCATGGCCTTGGCGGTGCTGGGGAGTGCGGTGATCTGCACCTCCAGTCCGCGTTCGCGAAAAGCGCCGATCGCTTGGGCGAGATACGGGTCTACGGCGCCTTGGAACGTGGTCAAGCGCACGGGGCCGCTCGCCGGGCGGCTGCACGCCGATGTCGAGAGCAAGATCCCGGTGAGGAAAACAAGATTGCACGCCAGTGAGGCGCGGAGCGTCAACATTATCGAGGCCAAACTCGAAGTTTAGCAACCGGAGCGCACTCCCCTGCCACAATTTCTACTCAAATACGCTGACGCCCGCGGCCAGATCCGGCAGGAGACGGCTGAAGGTGCGTCGGAGCAGGATCTCCGGGAGCGGTTGACGCAGCAGGGGTTTCTCATCTATTCCATCCGCTCGGCGTCCGCACTGGGCGGGCTGAGCAAGCTGACCAGCAAGTCCAAGGGCAAGCTGAACGTCGAAAAATTCCTGGTCTTCAACCAGCAGTTCGTCACGCTGATCCGCGCTGGGTTGCCGATTTTGAAGGCGCTGGAGTTGCTCGCTGATCGTCTGACCGAAGGCCGCTTGCAGGTGGCCGCCCGGGCCATCCGCGACGAGGTGAAGACCGGCGTGCAGCTCTCGGACGCGTTCTCGCACCAAGGGATTTTCCCGCCCATCTACGTCACCAGCGTCATGGCGGGCGAAAAGTCCGGCTCGCTCACCGAAGTGCTGGACCGGTATGTCTCCTACCAACGGCTGACACTGGCGGCGCGCAAGAAGCTGCTGCTCTCGCTGATGTACCCGTCGATCCTGGTCTTCCTGGTCATCTGCCTGATCGTCTTCCTGATCACCTTCGTCGTGCCCAGCTTCGCGGTGCTCTACACCGACATGTCAGCCAACCTGCCTGCTGCCACGCAATTGCTGATCGCTATCGGCACCACGGCGAAGAACTATGTGCTGGCGGTGTTCTTGCTGTTGGTCGGTGCCATCGTGGGCTTCCGGTTCTGGTCGCGAACGCCCGCCGCTCAGGTGACGCTGGACCGGATCAAGCTGAAGCTGCCGGTGATTGGCGAGATCTGGGTGAAGTTCCAGGTGGCGCAGTTTTCCCGCGTGCTCTCGACGCTGCTGGTGGGCGGCATTCCGCTGGTACAAGCGCTCGAAACCGCGGGCGATTCGACGGGTAGCGTGCTGCTCCGCGAGATGCTGCTGCGCGCCCGCAAGGGCGTTCGTGAGGGCCAGGCACTGTCGCTCTCACTCTCCCAGACCGGCATCTTCCCGCCGCTGGCCATCGACATGATCGAGGTGGGCGAGTCGACCGGTGCGCTGTCGGCCATGCTCAATTCCGTCGCCGAGTTTTTTGAAGACGACGTGCAGACGCGGATGGCGGCAGTGCTGGGCCTGGTGGAGCCGGCCATCATGATCTTCATGGGAGTGTTCGTGGCCTTTGTGCTGATCGCTCTCTACCTGCCGATCTTCTCGCTGGCCGACACCCTGCGATAGTGCGGCATATGTATTGCCATTTGTAGTTACATTCTGTTATCTTTAAGCTGAAGGCGCGGATGGAATTTGAGTGGGACACAGCGAAGGCAGTCCTGAACGAGCGGAAGCACGGGATCCCATTCAGCTTCGCGGCGGCTGTGTTTCTTGATCCCCAGTGATTGGAATGGTTGGATACGCGGCACGACTATGGCGAGCCGCGGTGGGTGACGATAGGGTTGGTGGATGATGTGGAGCTGGCTGTGGCTTATGCCGTACGCGGCCCCAAGATTAGGCTGATTTCCGCCCGGAGGGCAACTCGCAATGAGCGCCAAGACTACTGGAACAGTTAACTTCACCTTGAATCCACTGGATCCGCCGAAGTTGAGCCGCGCGCGACGGGACCGCCTGGAGAAACTGCCCGACAACCAGATCGACGTGAGTGATCTGCCTGAGACCCACGGTGTTGCCTGGAAGCGGCCCGGCCTGCTGATCTCCGGCGAAAACAAGAAGCAGGTCACACTACGGATCGACGCCGATGTACTGGCCTTTTTCAAGACCACGGGGCGGCGGTATCAAACGCGCATCAATGAAGTACTCCGCTCCTACGTCAACGCTCAACGCTAGTCTTCTTTCGAGCGCCTGACCCTCGCTACACTGCCAGAGTGAGCCTTCCCATTCTCTTGATCTGCCTGCTGCCCCTGGCGGCGGAGCCCGTGCGTGTCGGGACCTTTCTCAGTGAAACCCGCCTTGTTCACGACGCGGCCCGTGGCTTGTCTTCCAACGACGTTCGCGGCGTCGCGATCCAGGGTTCGGTTGTCTATGCCGCCACTGCGCAGGGTCTCGCGGTAAGGCGGGGTGCTGAATGGGTGGTGGAGCAGCCCAGCGGGCCGCTGGATCATGTGGCGGCGGGGCCCGGCGGTGTTTGGGTGGCGGGCGGGCAGCGGATCTCAAAGATCTCTGGTGGCCGCCCGGAAGTGGCCGTGATCAGCACCAGCCAGCGCATCGTGGCACTGGCTGCGGGGAACGGGTTGTGGGTGGCAATGGAGAATGCCCTTTTCCGATTGCAGGCCGGAGCACTGGCGCAGGAGAGCGCCTTCACCGGAACCCAAGTCCGGCAGATCGCTGTCGCTCCGGATGAACGAGTGGCGGTCGCGGCACAGAACGGGTTGTTCCTGCGTTCTGCCCAAGGTGCTTGGGAGACCGTCCGGCCCAGCGATGGACGGCGCAGTTGGGCGCCGCTGGATGTTCGGGGTGTCACCTTTGATGAAAAGGCGCGGCTCTGGTTTGCGAGTCCCCAGGGCGTGGGCGTGCTCGACCAAGGCCGCTGGAAGCTCTATGACGCCGCTGATGGCATTCCCTTTGGCGACTTCACCAGTGTCGCGGCGGCGAACGGTCGCGCGTGGTTTGGCACCACCAAAGGCGTCGTGACCTTTGACGGCCAACATTGGGGCTACCGGCAAGGCAAGCGCTGGCTGGCCGATGACGCGGTGCGACAGGTGGCGGCGGCTGCGGATGGATTGACTTGGGTGGCGGGGGGCCAGGGTGTCACGGAGATTGCGCTGAAGCCCTTGACGCTGGCTGCGAAGGCGAAGCAGTTCGATGACGAGATCGAGAAGCGCCACCGGCGTACGCCTTACGGCTATGTGCTGGAAGCCCGCCTGAAGCAGCCGGGCGACTTGAACGAGTGGTCGAATCACGACAGCGACAACGACGGACTCTGGACCTCGATGTATGGTGCAGCTCAATGCTTTGCTTACGGGGCGACAGGAAGTCCGGAGGCCAAGGCGCGGGCGGTGAAGGCGTTTGAGGCGTTGCGGTTCCTGGGCACGGTAACCCAGACCGGCGATCATCCGGCACCGCGCGGCTTTGTCGCCCGCACCATTCTGCCAGGCGATGGGCCCAATCCGAACCAAGGCAACTACACGCCGGAGGGTGACCGTAAGTTCCGCGACACCCGCGACAAGCTTTGGAAGATCATCAGCCCGCGTTGGCCCCGGACGGCCGATGGCAAGTGGTACTGGAAGTCTGACACCAGCTCCGATGAGCTCGATGGGCACTTCTTCTTCTATGGCCTCTACTTCGACTTGGTCGCCAAGACCGAAGCCGAGCGCGCCCCGGTGCGTGAGCATGTACGCGCCATGGGCGACCATTTTCTCGCGCACGGCTTCAACTATGTCGATCACGACGGCAAGCCCACCCGCTGGGGCTATTTTGATCCGGCCAGCATGAATCACAATCACGACTTCTGGGGCGAGCGCGGCATGAACTCGCTGAGCCTGTTGGCCTACTTGAAGGTAGTCAGCCACATCACTGGCGACCCCAAGTACAACCAGGCCGCCCGCAAGCTGATCGATGAGCACGGCTACGAAATGAACGTGATGTTTCCCAAAACGCACGGTGGCCCCGGCGCGGGCAACCAGTCCGATGACGAGATGATCTTCATGAACTTCTACAGCCTGCTGCGCTATGAAAAAGATGCTCGGCTGCGGGGCTTCTATCTGCGCGCGCTGGCCCATGCCTGGGAGAATGAACGGCCGGAGATGAACCCGTTCTTCAACTTCATCTACGCCTCACTCGCGTCTGGCGAAAAGCTAGTGGGCACGCATGACACGCTCGATTTAACGCCCAAAGGTGACTGGCTGGAGGACTCCATCGACACGCTGAAGCGGATTCCGCTGGACCGGGTCAACTGGCGCCTCTCGCACGCCCACCGCCAGGACTTGCGCCCGATTGGTGAAGCCCGTGGACGGCAACGCGGCCACCGGCTGAACGGCAAAGTGCTCCCAGCTGACGAGCAGTACGTCCAGCACTGGAATCATGACCCGTGGGCGCTGGAGCAAGGCGGCGATGGCCGCAGTTTAGGCGACGGGGCGGTGTTCTTGCTGCCGTACTATATGGGGCTCTACCACGGCTTTCTGCGAGACTAAGTGTCGTGGCCGGGGGCAGGGCGAATAGGCTATAGGTGGCTGATTCCAAGTAGCGGTGGAGCCAGTTTACGGCTTGCGCAAGATCTTGCGCCTTAGGAAACATTTCCGGTCATCGGGAAACCTCCACGACGCAGTTCGAACTGGCGGAGCCTGAAAATGGGCGCAACACGAGCGTCTTGGAGAGAATCCCCAGCGATGCCCGGATGGTAAGTTGCGATGGCTCCGCGAACGTGGCGGAGGCTTTCAATTGCTTGTTTAGGTCCGGCGGCTGCATCGTACCTTCCCAACGGGCTTTGGCCTGGTTCCAATTGAACTCGCGGAAGATCAATGAGCCACAGCGTGTTTTGTCGCGTTTGGCTGTCTGGTGGCCCGGGAGCAGTCCCGCGGCGTAACCACAGAAGGCGGTGCCGCAGGGCTCCATCCGGATGACGATGCCCTCCTCCGGGCTGTGCCACAGCCCACGGGGTAGGGCGGGGGATTCTGCACTGAGGGCTAGCAAGATGCCGGCTGCGGATGCGAAAGCGAATGTTCGAAACATGGGTGCCTCCTGAAAATGAAGTGATCGGCTGCGGTGTGATTAATAGCTTTGCTGATCAACGAAAGTCCGCACGGACCCGGTGGCCACCACCAGATCCAGTTGGGCCAAGTCCGCTTGGTGCTGGGCGAGGTTGCGTGAATCGCGGGCCCGGATCAGGCGCGTCTGCGCGTCGGCCACATCCAGCGCCGTTCCCAGACCGGCGGCCAGCCGCGCGCGTGATTGCGTCAACTGTTGCTCGGCCAGCTCCACTTCGGCGTCCGTCAAGCGAGCCTTCAGCCGGGTTGAGGCGAGGCCTCGCTGGGCGACTTGGATGTCCAGCCGGATCTGCTGGCGCAGGTCACGCGTGCGGATCTGCTCATCGCGGAGCGCCAGTTCCGCTTGGCTGAGCTCTGCCTTACGCCGTCCGCCGTCAAAGACGGGTACGTTCAACGACAGACTGAGCGTTCGCGTGTTCCGGGCATCAGCTGGTGTCAAGCCGTTGGGGCCGTAGTCGGCGGAGCCGCTGATGGTGGGCAGAAACTTTCGCTGCGCGGCGCTGACCTGGAGTGACGCCACTTTCTCCCGCTTCAGTTGGCTGGCCAAGTCCAGGCGGCGATCTTCCGCTATCGAAAGCAATGCCGGCGCGGGAGCCTCTTCGAAGGGTGTCCCCGGCCGCATTAGCTTCACCTCGCCTTCAAGCGGCAGTCCCAGCCAACGGCGCAGCGTCAGGCTGGCCTTCTCGGCCTCGAAACGCGCGGTCTCCAGGGCCGATTCGTCGCTCGCCACTTGCGCCTGCGCCCGGGTGACATCGACGGCTGTCACTGTACCCGCTGCCAGACGATTGCGAGCGGCGGTTTCGAGGTCGCGTGCCAGGGCAAGATTCGATTCCAGCATCGCCAGTTTCTCTTCCGCCCGCAGTGCGTCGTAATAGGCCCGGGTGATCTGTGCCGCGCTGACTTCCTGCTCCTGGGCGAGGTCATCGGCGGTGCGCTCGACATCGGCGCGGGCGGCGGCCAGCGTCTTGCGGGCGGAGAGATCCAGCAGCGTCATGCTGACGGCGGCGCGTGTGTCGAAGGACGTAAAGTTGGGGCGCAGCTGTAGCCCGGGCACGGTACTTCCCGAGCCCGGGCCCGTCCCGCCGCCTAGGCCGAAGGTGGCTAGATTGCGGGTCTGCTCCCCACCGGAGGCACGGACCTCGGCTGTGGGCAACAGAGCGGCAGCGCTTTGCCGCGCCACCAGCGAGGCGCGGGCGCGGCTGGATTCGGCCAGGGCCACCGAAGCGCGTACCTGCGGGTCCAGCCCACGGCGTATGGCTTCCGGCAGCGTCAACGTGGTCTGGCCGCAGGCCCGCAGTGGGAACAAGAAGCTGATGACCAGCGAGAACAGGAACCACAACATCATCGAAAGAGCCAGCGGCCACCGTTCCGATCTCATTGCGCGCCTCCGCGGGCCGGCTGGCCGACGAAGGCGGTGACGCGCTGGCCGGGCTTCAGCGGCACTCCGGCGTCCAGTTCCACCACTACTTCCAGGATCTTGGTGTCGATCCGCTCCTTGGGGTCGTCCGTGCGGATGTTCTTGCGGCCGATGCGCTGGCCGATCTCGAGGACGTGGCCCGGGAAGCGTTGGTCGCCGAAGGCTGCGGCGGTGACGAAGGCTGGCATGCCGGGCTGGACACGGGCGATGTCCCGCTCATCGATGTCGGCGCGGACGTGCAGGCGGGACAGGTCGCCCAACAGCAGCAACGGGTCGCCGGTGCCGGGCATGATGTATTCGCCGGGGCGGTACTTGATCTGCAGCACGCGCCCGTCCGCGGGAGCGGTGATGCGGCGGGCGGCGGCTTGGGCTTGCTTTTCGGCCAGCCGGACGCGGGCCGTTTCTCGCCGAGCGGTGGAGATACCGATATCTTCCGCGCGCGGGCCGTTGGTGAGTGCGGTCAGCCGGGCCACGGCCGCCCGATGGGAGGCTTGGTCCTGGGCGGCCTGGTGGCGGGAGCGTTCAAACTCGTCGGTGGTCACCAGTTTCTGCTGCGCCAACACTTCCAGCCGGCAGAGCGCCCCCTCGGATTGCTCGGCGCGGACGCGGGCCGCTTCCGCGTCGCGCTGTGAGGCCTCAATCAGCTCCGGGCGCTCTCCAGCCAGCGTCTTTTCGAGCTCCCGTTGCGCTGACGCTACTTCCGCTGCCGCTGCTTGCACGGCGGCTTCTTCGATGGCGGCATCCAACTCCGCCAGAACCTGCCCGGCCCGCACGGTGGCGCCTTCAGCGATCAGAATTCGGCGGATCACGCCGCTGGACCGGGGTGCTACCCGCAGCTCATGGCCACGCGGCTCGACAATGCCGTTGCCGGCCACCAGACCATCCGCGCCCGGCAACGGCAGCTCCGGCAGTTTGGCCGCTGCGGCCCGGTCCGCTTCGTTGGGGGCGGCGATCTGCTCGCCCATGCGGATCTGATAGATCAACAGCCCGGCCGACACGGCCAGGATCAGCGTGGCGAACGCCGGAAAATACCATCTCGATGTCAATGTCACTGCTTGGTTCCTCCTCGAACCACTTCTTCGCGCCAAATGCGCCCATCTTCCATGTGCAAAATACGGTCGGCGTAGCGGTGGATGCGGTTGTCGTGCGTCACCACCAGCACGCTGGCCCCGGATTCGGCGGCCATCGTTTGCAACAGATCCATCGCGATCTGCCCGTTGTGGGCGTCGAGTGACGCCGTGGGCTCGTCCGCCAGCAGCAGCCGGGGCGAGCCGGCCAGCGCGCGGGCGATGGCGACGCGCTGCTGTTCGCCCACGGAAAGCTCGGACGGCTTCTTGCCTTCCTTGCCTGCCAGATTCACCTGCTGCAGGAGCGCCGCGGCCTGCTCCGCCGCTTCCGGGCGCCGGGCACCACGCATCCGCAGCACGGCGGCGACGTTGTCCTGCGCGCTTAAGCCCGCCAGCAGATTGTGGGACTGGAAGACAAAGCCGATCTCCCACAGCCGCACGTCGTTCAGCTGATCCTCACTCATGCCGGAGATCTCTTCGCCCGCCAGCTTCACGGAGCCGGACGTTGCCCGCAGTACGCCGCCCAAGATCGAGAGCAGAGTCGTCTTGCCGCAGCCGGAAGGGCCGGCCAGCATGACGAGCTCGCCGGGCGCAATCCGGAGGCTGACGCCTCGCAGGGCGTGATAGTCCTGGCCACCGGCCTGGAACACGCGCGTCAAGTCAGATACTTCAGCAGCAGGAATCATCGGAACACCATCCCGGGCTCAATTCGCCAAACGCGGACCAGCGCCAGCAGCGCCGAACTGCAGCACATCGCCACCATCACCAGAAACGTGCCCCAGATCATCGTGGGGTGGACCAGCACGATCAGACCCGGTGACCGGATCAGCATCGCCAAGCCCGAAAAAGCCCCCAGCCCGATCAACGTGCCCACGGCCGCATAGAGCAGCGATTGCAGCATCAGCAACCACGTCAGGTCACTGGTCCGGGCACCGATGGCGCGCAAGGTGCCGAACTCCCGCAGACTTTCCGAGACACCAGAGAACACCGACAGGCTCACCATCACGAACCCGATCACCACACCAAACGCGGCCAGCGATCCGAACACGGCCCCGATGGGGGTTTTGGTCAAGATGGTCCGGCTGAGCACGTCGATGAATTCGTCCGTCGTCATCACCAGCAGATCCGGCAGTTCCTTCTGGAGGGCGGCCCGGGTCTGCGCCGGATTGACACCCGGGTTCAGCACCACCAGGCCGGCGGTGGCCCGGTCGTTGTCGGTTTTCGAGAGATCGCGGACCAGGTCGAATTCGGCGAACGCCAGGGGGCTCTCCATCTGCTGCGCGCCCCAGGTGAGGCCGCCGATGGTGATCCGCTGCCCGTTCACCTCGCGCTCCGCACCGACGCCAAAGCCGGCTAGCCGGTCCTGATCCGCGACGTCGAGCACCAGATAGTCGCCCCGCATCCGCGGGGTGCCGCGTGAGACGACATTCCATGGTCCGCCCAGGTAGCGTGGCGCCACACTGCCCACCAGCGTCACGCCGTCGCTGCCCCCGGTGGGCAGCTTGATCGACCCGGAAGCGAGCAGTAACGGCTGGGCGTCCTTGACTCCCGGGTGCAACCGGGCTCGCTGGATCGCTGACAGGGCGATATGCCGGCCGGGGACCAGCAGTTCCGTCGCGGGCGGAACAATCCAGATGTCGGCACCGGCATTCCGCACCAGCATCGAGCTTTTGCGGATCAACGAAATCATCGTCCCGATCGACTGGTTGCCCAAGACGGAGGCGAACACCACGCCCAGCAGTGTTGCTACTAGCCGTAACTTGTTGTTCAGCATCATTTTCAGGCCGATGCTGGCCATCAGCGCCAAATTCCGGCCCACGCCCGAGCGGCGGCGATTCGTGGTGACTGATAGATTTGACTTCATAGTCAAACCATCAAGACGACACTGCGGCCGGAGAAGTTCCAAGAAATTTGAACCACAAGTCAAACTTGGAGGAAGGCGCTAGAATAGCGACAGCGATGGCCACCAAGCGGTTTGAAAAGCTGGACCCGGAAAAGCGCGACCACATTATCCGGTCAGCGATTGAGGTATTCGGAGAACAGGGCCTCGACCAGACAACGCTGCAAGACGTCGCCACCCGCGCGGGCGTCGCTAAGGGCTTGCTTTACTACTACTTCGAAGATCGTGACGACCTCCTGGCGACGCTGTTTGAATTCGTGCAATCACGCCTGAATCTGGTGCTGGCAGACCTGCCCACCTACCACGATGTCGAGAGTTTTTGGCAGTTTGTCGAACGGACTGCGAGCAACACGATCCAGGGGTTCGGTCCGGTTTCCTGGATGGTGCCATTTCTGGAACGGGTGATGGAATCCGTCTCCCAGGGCAAGGTTCCCGCGGGTTTTGAGCCTCGGAAGCAGATGACCGAACAAGCGATGGCCGGAATCGTGATGGACGGGATGCGGCTGGGCGCGCTCCGCCGTGATCTGCCGCCGGAACTAATGCGCTCCGCCATCATGATGCTAATGCGCGCCTGCGAAACCTGGCTATTCGGACGAATCCGCCAAGGCATCGCCACGACGGGGGACGCGGTGGTGGTGCGGCGGCTGATGCAGGATGCGTTTGGGGGGCGGTAGGCCGTGACGCAATCAGTTGGAGCCCGCCCGGCAAAATCCATCTAGTTGCTGGTACCGTCAGTGATACCATAACAGCGTGGGCAAACAGGCCAAGCTCATCGCCAAGATGCGGCGGCATCCTCTCGATTGGCGGATCGAAGACTTGAAAGTGATCGCCGACAGCATGGGGATCAGTCACGATCAGCACGGCACCAGTCATGTGGTGTTCCGTCATCGAACGGCTGGCCGTCTCTCGGTGCCCGCGCACCGGCCCATCAAGCCCATCTATGTCCGGCAATTCATCGATCTGATAGACCGGGCGGGAGAGAGCAATGAAGATTGAAGCGACCTTGATTAACTCCTATCCGTTCACGATCCGCCGCTTATCCGAGGAAGACGGGGGAGGCTTCGCGATTGAGTACCCTGACTTGCCCGGATGCCTGTCGGACGGCAGCACGCCTGAAGAGGCTTTGGTTAATGGCAGGGATGCGGTTAAGGCGTATCTGAAAAGTTGCGCCGCGCACGGCGACTCCATCCCGAAGCCCAGCGATGCCAGCGGCCAATGGCGTCAACGCGTCCCCCGCAGCCTGCATGCCCGCCTGACGGCTCGGGCTCGGCAGGAGGGTGTTAGCTTAAATGCTCTGGTGACGGCGATGATTGCGGAGGGGTTGGGGAAACGGTCGGTGG
>JBIKMK010000031.1:0-14336 GCA_044359315.1 Bryobacteraceae bacterium
ATTCCGGAAAAGGAGATCCTCACCACGCTGCCGAAGTTGACGGTGCTGGGTGGTGAGGTGGTTTACGAGAAGAAGTAGAGCACATTATGCATCGCCCAGCTACAGCCGCTCCAGCCGTGTGCGGGAGTCGCCGAACTGGTCGAGCTTGATATCGAAGCGGTCCAGCAGCGATAGGTAGAGGCTGCACATCTTGCGCTTGTCTTCGCTTTCGCCCAAATAGTTGAGCGTCCGGCCGGTCTTGAGCGTGCCGCCCAGGCCTCCGGCCAGCACCAGCGGCAGGCGCGTGTTGTCGTGCTTGCGGCCGATCCAGAGGTTGGAGAGGAACATCAGGCAGCTGTGATCCAGCACCGTGCCGTCACCTTCCTTCATCGCTTCGAGGCGCGACGCCAGATACGCGAACTGGCTCAAGTGGAACCGGGCGATCCGTTCATAGCCATCGGAGGCGTTGTTGTGAGACGCCGCGTGGTGGCCTTCCTTGACGTTCAGGAACGGGTAGTACATGGCGGACAAGTCGCGCGAGATCAGCAGTGAGGCGACGCGGGTTTTGTTGGTCTGGAAAGCGATGGCGATGATGTCGCACATCAGCCGCGCGTGGTCCCGCAGATCTTCGGGCAGTCCATTGGCGGGCCGGTCCATGGTGGCGGCGGGGGTGTTGCGCGCTTTCGCTTGATCATCGGCCTGCGTCTTGTCGCGCCGCATACTCTCGACCCGCTTCTCCACTTCGCGCACGCTGGTGAGATACTCATCCAGCTTGTTCTTGTCACTGGCGCTGATCTTGCGCGTCAGGCTCTGGGCGCGGTCCTTCACGCGGTCCAGAATGCTGATATTCAGCAGGCTGCCGCGGTTGTCAAACAGGTTGTCCCAGGCGAGTGACGGATAGACCTCCACCGGCACCGGCGAATCCGGACTCTGCCAGGAGATGTGGGAGCTGTAGGCCATCGAGAAGTTAGTCTCGTGATAGCCCGTCATCGGCTGCTCACAAGCCAGCACGATGCTCGATTGCGGGACGTCGTCGCTGACGCGGCTCGCGATCATCTGGTCCACACTGATGCCGGAGTGGATGACGGCACCTTTCGAGATCCGCGCGCCGGAGAGCAGGCTGCCGGTTTGCGCGGGGTGGATACCCTGGCCGGTCAAGGCCTTCACAAACAGGCCATCGATGACGTTGATTTTTTCCTTCAACGGCTCCAGCGGCTGAAGCGTTTTGCTGAGCTTCATGGCCGCGCCTTCGCCTTCGGCGCTCCAGTGGTCTTCGTTGACACCGTTGCCCAGGAACACGACGCCGAAGCGCTTGGGGAAGGCAGCGGCCGGTGGCGTGTCGGCCAGCGCATGCATGGATTCAAGCCACGGCAAGGCCACCGTGCAACCCGCGCCGCGCAGGACGGCGCGCCGGGAAATGGAACTGGGGACCGGAGGTGTCTTCTTCATCTGCGGTGGGCTCCTTGCAAGATAATGATCTCCTAATCGGTGGCGGCCGGGGTTTCCGGCAGCCGGCGGTGGCGGAACTGTTGGCTGGTGACGATCGATTCCACCAGGGCGCTGAGGCGGTAGCCGTTGGCTTGGGCTTGCGTCGCCATGCGCTCCACCAGAGCTTCATCGGAAAGCTGAAGCGACCGGTTCAGCGCAAAGGCCAGCAGCTTGCGGCTGATGTTCAACACAAAATCCTTCTCGCGCCGCTCGCGGATGAAGCGCTGCAAGCCTTCCACACCGGATCCGGTGAGGCCGCCGGGATAGGTGACCTGCGTTTCCACTGCGCGACCGGCCAGGTCCTTGGTGCGCACGTCGCCCACAGGTCCGTAGCCTTCAAACGCCAGCCCGAACGAATCGATGCGCGCATGGCAGGCGGAGCAAAGCGCATTCTCGCGATGCTTGGCCAGCATGTCGCGCACGGGCAGTTCGGAAGTGGATTCGTCATTCGGCAACTCAGGCACAGCAGGCGGAGGTGGCGGCACCACTTCGCCCAGCACCCGCTGCACCACCCAGTTGCCGCGCTTTACCGGGGAGGTGCGGAGGCCCGGCGAGTTTTGGGTCAGAAAGACCGCCATTGGCAGCAACCCGCCCCTTCCATAAGGCCGCGCGTCCTCAACGCGGACCCACTGGTCCAGCGCACCCGTCACGCCGGGAATGCCGTAGTGCTTGGCCAACACGGGATTGACGAAGGTATGCGGTCCATAAAGCAGGTCCAGCAAGGAACGGTTGTTCGCCAACGCATCCCCGAGCAGTCGCACCGGTTCCTGGAACATGGCCGCCCGCAACTCATTCGTGAAACCCGGGAAGCGCGCGCGGTCAACCGAGTTGTTGGTTTCGAACTGGCGGAAGCCCAGCCAGTTGCCCGTGAACTCCGTGGCCAGGCCGCGTACGCGCTGATCTTTCAACATCCGCCGCGCCTGCGCGAGCAACACTTCCGGCCGTTGCAAATCGCCCGCCGCGACATGCCGCAACAGTTCCGGGTCCGGCATGCTGGCCCACAAGAAGTAGCTCAACCGGCTGGCCAGCGCGTCATTCGAGAGTGGGCGGTGGGCAGGCGGTTGCCCGGCTTTGGGTGCTCGAACAGGCACGGCCTGGGGCCGCGTGCTGCTTGATAGATCGAGGCGATAGAGAAAGTCCGGCGCCATCAGGATGCTCACCAGACACTCCCGCAGCGCGGCTTCGTGGGTTAACTCATTCTTCGTCCGCAGCGTCCGGTAGTAGCTCGTGAGATCCTGGCGCTCACCAGGGTCGAGCGGACGGCGGTAGGCGCGGGCGGCGAAGCCAAGCAACGCGTCCAGGTGCTTCGGCTCGGCGGCCTTCCGCTGCTGCTCCAACGCGCGGAGGGTTGCGTTGATGCCGTCATAGTGCTCGCGAATGGCCTGCGGGGCTATGGGGTCGTTGCCGGGGTCGGCGGCGGCCTTCTTGAGGTAGGCATCGCGCATGGCGGAGATCACTTCCGCGTCGGTGATACCCCGCCCTACCGGGCGCTCACTGGCCGATTCCGCGCCCTTGCCTTGCACTTCGCCACTCTGGTTGAAGAAGTACTGGATCCAGGTGCGTGCGGTGAAGTCGGCGATGTAGTCGAACTCATTCCACAGCCGGTCCAGTTCGCGGCGGCCCTCGTCGTCCAGGATCAGCTCCATCAACGGCTGGTCATCGCGGTAGAAGCCGAGCACGCTGTGGTAGCCCGCGCTCAACAGACGGCCCTTGTCTTCGGAGTCATCCGGGAAGTAGCGCCCACGTTCGGTGATGTAGAACTTATCCGGGAACACGGAGGCGAAGCGGGCAAAGGCCGCTTGGTAGCGCTCCCGTTGCGCGGTGGGCACGACGAGGTCGGCGTCACCAGCGCGATCCCGGGCCATCAACGCGGCCCAACGCGGAGCGGCTTCCTGGTGGAGCCCGGCATAGCGCGGAATGGCTGGCACATCGGGCGGCGGATCGGCGTCGTTGCGCAGGGCCGCCGGGTCACTATCGCGACGGTGGGTGGCGAACTGCTTCAGCTTCCAGTTGAGCAGCGGTTGCGACCCAGCAGGCAGGCCGCGGACCTTTGGCGCGGCATACTGCATGCCCGTGTGGGCGCGGAGCTTCGTCACGAAGGCGTCCATCGCGCGGCATCCGGCGGTCAGTTGCTCCAGTTGGCCGGGCGCGGGCAGGGCCTTCCACATCGCCTGAAGTTTGGCCACTGGACCCAGCGCGTCCGGCTCATTCAGAATCTGCCACACCTGCGGAAGGTACCGCCCACTCAACCCGGCTTCAGCAGCTATGCTGTGCAAGGTCGCGCGGGGCACGCCCAAGGCAGCGCGATGCCGGTAGCGCCAGGCGGCGGCGAAATAGGCGGCGTATTGGGTTGGTTGGCGGAAGTAGAAGCTGATGATCTGCTGGATGGCGTACTTTTCGCGATCCGTCTCCACCATCATCGGGTGCGGCGAAAACTGGATGGTGCCGGGCGTCAGCACCATGTGGGTCGAGATGTCGCGGGCCGCTTGGAGATACTTGTTCAGCAGCGCCGGAGACATGGTCAGCGATTCGCCAGAGTTATCGAAGCCCGCCGGATTGGCCGGATCGATGGGAAATTCGCGCGTGACGTCCAGGTTCTGGCCGGTCAGATCGCGGATGGTGTAGTTGTATTCGGCATTGCTCAAGCGGCGCGCGGGCACCAGGCCCGGGTCACCCGCGGAGCGTTTGATCTCCGCCGCGCGGACCTGCTCGATCCAGCTGATCACGCGGTCCGTGTCGGCCGCCGGTGGCGACGGCAGGGGCTTCGGCGGCATGTCACGCGCCCGCAGGCGTTCCATCACCAGGGCCCAGCGCGGAAACTCATGCGTGACGGAGCCTAGCGTCGTATAGGCGGTCAGATCAAACTGGGCCGCAGGAGTTTTGCCACTGTGGCAGCCCACGCAGTGCTTCTGAAGGAACGGCCGAACCGTTGTGTTGAGTTGCCCGGGCAGCGACGGGGGCGCGGGCGGCGCCGCCGCCACCGGTAGCGTCAAGAGAGAGGCCAAAGCCCAGGCGCGCATCACGAAGCTATGTTCTCATGGCGCACCGGTTCGTGCGGTCACCAGCGCCAGTTTTCGATCCGCGGACGGGCATAGAATGTTCGTGTGCTTTACCGTCGTCATTTTCTGTGCTTGCTGGCCGCGAGTGGCTTCGCGCCGGCGCAGACGGTGGAGATCAGCTTTGAACGAGACGTCCTGTCGCTGCTGACGACGAAGGGCTGCAATAGTTCGGCGTGTCATGGCTCACCCGCGGGGCAGAGCGGCTTCAAGTTATCGCTCTACGGCGCGGATGCGGCGGCCGATCACGCGATGATCACCACCGCGCATAAGGGCCGGCGCGTGGATCTGGCGAAGCCCGAAAACTCGCTGCTGTTGCGGAAGCCCACGTTCGCGTTGGCCCACGGCGGTGGGCACGTGATCGAAGAATCCAGCGATGAATACCGGACACTGCTGGAATGGTTGCGTCAAGGTGCGCAGCGCAGTTCGACCGGACCACGGATCGTCCGGCTGGAGGTCCAACCGCGCGAACGCATTCTAAGTCCCGGTGCCCAGTTGCAGTTGAGCGTGGTGGGCTACCTGTCCGATGGCAATACCGTGGACCTGACGCGCCAGGTGCGCTACGCCGTCAATGATGAAGCGGTGGTGGCGGTATCCGCTGCGGGAGGCGTCACGGCAAAAGGCCGCGGCTTGACCGTAGTGATGGCGCGCGGTGTCGGCAAAGCGGCCACGGCGCAGTTTATCGTCAGCGATACCCCGCCTGTCCAGCAGGTGTCCGCGGCGAGCAACTTCATTGATGCCGAGGTATTCGCCAAGCTGCGGCAGGTGGGCATCCAGCCTTACCCGGAAACAAACGACCGCGCGTTTGTGCGCCGTGTCTATCTCGACCTGATCGGCCTGTTGCCCACCGTCGAGGAAACGTCGCGCTTTCTGGCCGACTCACGATCCGACAAGCGGGCCCGCTTGATCGACCAGCTGCTGGATCGACCGGAGTACGTCTCCCATTGGCTGGTGAAGTTTGAGGACTGGTTCCGCAATTCGCAGTATTACTCGCAAGGCCGCACCAACTACGCCTTTAAGCATTGGCTGGCGGAAGCCATCCGGGCCGACAAGCCCTACAACCAGACAGTCCGCGAGATGTTGACCGCCACCGGGGACACCACTTCCCACCCGGCCGGCAACTTCTGGCACCCGGCTATCGATTTCATGCTGAAGACGTTTGACGTCTCCAAAGCCACACCGACCGTGGCGCGTCTGTTTTTGGGGCAGCGGATTGAATGCGCGGAATGCCACAATCACCCGCTCGAGAACCTGACGCAGGACGATTTCTTCGGCATGGCGGCGTTTATGGGCCGCACGAAGGTGAAGCACGGCTACGCGCAGTACCGGCGAGTCTGGTACAACTCGCGCGAGGGCGAGGTGATGCATCCCAACACCAAGAAGCCCGTGGCTCCGCGATTTCTGGATGGCACGGAGCCGGTGATCGGCGAGCAGCAGGACCGGCGCGAGGTGCTAGCGGACTGGATTCTGGGCGCGCAAAAGGCGCAGTTCGCCCGGGCCACGGTGAATCGCGTGTGGGCCGAGTATTTCGGCCAGGGCATTGTCGAACCGGCCGATGATTTCCGGTCGACCAACATGCCGTCGCACCCGGCGCTGCTGGATGGTTTGGCGGAAGAGTTTATCGCCCACGGCTACCAGTTCAAGCCGCTGCACCGGCTGATCCTGAATTCGAAGGTCTACCAGTTGTCCTCTCGCGCCCCCGGCCGCACCGGTGGCACGGACCCGCTGGAGCGGACGCTGCTGGCCCGGTACGAACCGCGCAAGCTGCCGGCGGAAGTATTGCTGGATGCACTAGGCCAAGTGACCGGAGTGCCCCAGGAGTTCAACAACTACCCCGCCGGGACGACGGCCAAGGATCTGGTGGCTTCGATTGGGGCGACGTACTTTTTGACTACTTTCGGCCATCCCCGCCGCGACACCATGGAGCCGCGCACCCAGGCGCCGTCGTTGGCGCAGGCCCTGCACTTGATGAATGCCGATGCCGTTCGCGAAAAGGTGGAGTCTCCTAAGAACGTCCTGGCCACGTTGCTGGAGCAGACGCTCGAGGACCGGGCGGTGGCCGATCAGCTGTACTTGCGCGCGTTGTCCCGCCCGCCATCGGCCAGCGAATGGGGCAATATCGAAGCTTTTCTGGCCAGTGAGAAACAGGCCGGACGCAGCCGACGGCGGGCCTTCGAGAATCTGCTGTGGGCGGTGTTGAACACCCGGGAGTTTCAAATCAACCAATGACGTCACGCCGCAACTTTCTCCGCATCGGGGCCTCGGCGTTGGGCCTGGACCTACCGCAACTGCTGGCCGCCACGGGGCCGGCGAAGAACTGCATCATCTACTTCCAGGAAGGCGGCGCTTGCCAGCACGACAGCTTTGACCCGAAGCCCGATCAACCGGTGGAGATTCGTGGCGCGTGGAAGTCCATCCCGACAGCGCTGCCGGGCGTGCACTTCTCGGAGCTGCTGCCGCGGTGTGCGGCCCAAGCGAACAAGTTCGCGGTGATCCGTTCGATGTACTCCAAGGAAGCGATCCACGAGAAGGCCAAGCAGTACATCTTCTCCGGCTCGCGGCCCAATAATGCGTTCAAACACCCGGTGTTTGGCTCTGTGGTGGCCAAGGAATTGGGGCCGCGCAACGGTGTGCCGCCCTTTGTCTGCATTCCCCGGCGCGATATCTGCGCAGACGCGGGCTTTCTCGGCGCGGCCTATGATCCGTTCATCACGGGCGACCCCGGCAAGAAGGAGTTCCGCGTCCAGGATCTCAGCCTGCCTGCCACCGTGTCGCTGGAAGAATCGGCGTCACGCGAACGACTGTTGCGGTCAATGGACGAAGAGCTGCGGCAGGTGGAGAAATCGAAGCTTCTGGAAGGGATGGACTACTTCTACCAGAAGGCGTTTGATCTGGTGGTATCGGAACCCGCCCGCAAGGCCTTCAACATTGAGGAAGAGCCCGCAAAGTTGCGTGACCAGTATGGCCGCAACTCAGCCGGACAAGGAGCACTGCTGGCCCGGCGGCTGATCGAAGCGGGCGTCCGGCTGGCAGCGGTCTTCCAAGGCGGGTACGACGCCCATGGCGGCATCGTCGAATCCAGTAAGAGCATCTTCCCGGTCTTTGACCAAGCGTTCTCCGCCTTGGTCGAAGATCTGGAGCAGCGCGGGCTGCTGGAATCGACGCTGGTGCTGGCGATCGGCGAATTTGGGCGCACGCCGCACATCAACCACTCCGCCGGCCGGGACCATTGGCCGGGCGTCTTCTCCATCGCTGCCGCGGGCGCGGGCATTCAGGGCGGCCAGATCATCGGCTCCAGTGACGCCCAAGGCGGCGCGCCGCAGGATCGGCCGTTGTCCATTGAAGACCTGGGCGCGACGGTCTACAAGAAGCTGGGGCTGGATCCGCACAAGGAGTACCGCAGCAATGGGCGCCCGGTGAAGATGAACGACGGCGGTGTGCCGATCCGGGAACTGTTCTGATGCGCGGCTTGATCCTGCTGCTCCCCATGGCCCTGTGGGGTGGCCCGCATGTGCTGCGGGTGATGCCGCTGGGCGGTCAAGCGGGTACGACGGTGGAGGTCGAGTTCACCGGGACGGAGTTGGAGGGGGTGCAAGAGGCGCGCTTCGATTCGCCCGATCTCGCGTGGGTGGAGACCGTAGCGGCCACGGCCAAATACGTGAAGGGCCGCATCCGGATCACACCGCAGGCGGCGCTGGGTCCGCACCGGGTGCAGCTGATCTCGCGCACCGGGCGCAGCAATTCCTGGCTATTCAACGTCAACCAGTTCCCCAACCTTCTGCGAACGACGGGCCGTCAGCCGATCACTTTGAAGCCCCAGGTGATCCAGGGACAAATGAAGGGGCTGGCCGATCAACACTGGTTCACGTTCCCGGCCCAGGCGGGCGAACGCTGGCTGTTCGACCTGCAATCGATCGAACGCGGCGGCTTTCTTGAATGTTCCCTGACGCTCTATGACGAAGCGGGCCGCGAGGTGGCGCACAACGAGGATCAGGATGAGTTTCTGGAGACGCCGCGGTTGGCGCAGGTCTTCGCGCGCGCAGGCCAGTACACGCTGAAGATCGACCAGTACCGGGGCCCCCAAGGCGTGGCGTGCGGTGAGAATTGCATCTACCAGTTGCAGATTTCGCAGTTGCCGGTGGTGACGGGGCTGTACCCGCTGGGGGCCCGGCCTGGCAGCCGCTACCAGGTCCATGTCTCGGGCGAAGCGCTGGCTGGCATCACCGGTATGGTTCTGGTGCGCGCCCGGGGGGCCGAACACTACCGCTTGACGTTCCCCTACACGCTGCCGGTCGACGGCAGCGACACAAGCCCGCAGCGGATCGAAGCCCGCCGGGTGAAGGCAACAGCGGCCGGCGTCGATGGCGAATTCGAACTGCCAGCCACGGCCCAGCCCGGCCTGTGGCGGCTGTGGCTGCAGACCCGCACCGGGTGGGCCGAAGCGATGTCCGCCGACATCAGCACCGGTGAAGCGATGGACGGACAGCTCCTGAAGGGCCCGGGGCGCCATCCGGTGGAGTTGCGAGCAGGCGAGCCTTTCCATGCCTGGACACTGGCCGCGCAGTTGGGCCTGCCCGAGATCGATACCGTGCTGGAGCTTTGGAGCGCGGACGGCAAGCTGCTGGCTGAACATGATGACCTGATGAGCGGCCAGGGAACGGTGATCGGCAACCCCGACAGCAGCCTCTTCTATCTGCCGCAGAAATCGGAGAAGGCCACCCTGATGGTGCGCGACCGGACGGACCGCACTGGCCCCACGTATGCCTACCGCCTGCACGTGCGCCCCCAAGCGCCGTCGTTCCAGCTGCTGGTGGAGCCGGAAGAGCTATCGGCGGCGGCGGGTGCGGAGACGGAGGTGACGGTGCTGCTGATCAGGGAGCCGGGGTTCGAGAAGGCCGTGGATGTCTGGGTGGAAGGCCACGCGGAAGCCAAGGGCAACTTCCGCGCCGACCAGCACTTTGGCCCCTCGGGCGACGGCGACAACATCAACATCCCGGCGGTGAAGCTGAAGCTGAAAGTCCCGGCCACTGCCGCTGCGGGAGACTATCCGTTCCAGCTGCGAGGCCGCGCGGCTGATGGCTCCGGCGGTCTGGTGGAGGGGTTGAGCACGCTGTGGATCGGGCCCCAAGGCAACCGCAACGACACCCGGCGCCCAATGCCGCAGCCCACCATCTACGTCTTGCCGCGCTAACTTTGGGGCGTCACTCAAGTAGCTGAGTGACGCCGTCGCAGCAGCTTGATATCCTGTGGACCAATTGCTGTGAATCTCCTAACGCGTCGGCGGCTTCTCGAACGGACGACCCTTGGTTTCGGGTCCATGGTGCTGGCCGACCTGCTGCACGCTCAGCAGCGTTCACACTTTGCACCGAAGGCGAAGGCGGTCATCCAACTGGTCCAGAACGGCGGCCCCAGCCAGATGGACTTGTTCGATCCTAAGCCGGAGCTGTTGCGACTGGCGGGCAAGCCCTTGCCCGGCGGCGTGGAGATCCACCAGCCGAACAACGTCAACACGCTGTTGCCCAGCCCCTTCGCCTTCAAGAAGCACGGGCAGTGCGGCATGGACATCTCAGAGATGCTGCCCCACACCGCGCGCATCGTGGACGACCTGACGTTCATCCGCAGCATGCACACTGAGCACAACAACCACCTGGAAGCGCTGAACATGCTGCTGACGTGCAAGATCTTCCCGGGCCGCCCGGTCATGGGTGCCTGGATCAGCTACGCGCTCGGCAGCGAGAACCAGAACCTGCCCTCTTATGTCGTCTTGCGGGACCCCACCGGCTACACCATCGGCGGCAAGCAATTGTGGGCCAGCGGCTACCTTCCCGCCACCTACGCGGGCGTCGAGTTCAGCATGAAGGGTGCTCCGGTGCACCACTTGAATCCTCCGTCTCCGCAGCCGGAGGGGAGCCAGCGCCAGACTCTTGATCTGCTGGCCAAGATCAATCAGGCGCATGCCCGGCAGCATCCGGGCGAGCTGGAACTGGAAGCCCGCATCCGGAACTTTGAGTTGGCCGCGCGCATGCAACTGGCGGCCGGAGAAGTGCTGGATGTGTCGCAGGAAACGGCGGCCACCAAGAAGCTTTACGGCATTGATGAACCCAATGTAGGTGCCTATGGGCTGCGGTGCCTGATGGCGCGGCGGCTGGTGGAGAAAGGCGTCCGGTTCGTGCAGGTGACCACCAGCCCTGGCCAGCCCTGGGATCACCACAACAGCATCAAGAAGGACATGCACAAGATCGCCACCGAAGTGGACCAAGGCTCAGCGGCGCTCATCACCGACTTGAAAAGCCGCGGGCTGCTGGATTCCACCATCGTCATGTGGGCGGGCGAGTTCGGGCGGCTACCAACCACGCAGAATGGCGATGGCCGGGACCACAACCGCAACGCCTTCACCATCTGGTTTGCGGGCGGCGGATTCAAGAAGGGTCTCATCTATGGCGAGACGGACGAGTTTGGCTACAAGGCCGTCGTCAACCGCGTGCCCGTGCCGGACATGATCGCCACCGTTCTGCGCCAGTTGGGCCTGGACCATAAGCAAGTACAGTATGCCCATGGGGGCCGCCAGGAAACGCCGGCTGACGTTACCGTCACCGGAGCCAAACCCGTTCTGGATCTGCTGGCATGACCTACTCTCTGACGGCCCTGGGTGCCCTATTGCTGTTCAGTGTGACGCCGTTGCAGGCGGAGGCCCCGCGTTATGAGAAGGACGTCCTGCCGATCTTCACCAAGTACTGCTTCACCTGCCACGGGCAGAGCAGCCCCAAGCTGGGGCTCGATCTGCGGACTGCCAGTGGAGCGTTGCGCGGCAGCTTCAACGGGCCGGTGATAACGAAGGGCAAGCCGGAAGAAAGCCTGCTATGGAAGAAGGTCTCGACCCGCCAGATGCCACCCGCCGTCTACGGCCAGACCATTCCGGATGCCGACCTGGAAGTGATCAAGCAGTGGATCGCCGCGGATGCGCCATCGGACGCGCCGGTGAAAGCAGCCTCGGTGGTGCCCGCCGTCGTCGTCGCCCGTTGTACGCCCTGCCATGGCGACAAAGTCGCGGCCGCCGGACTGAGGCTGGCGACGGTTGGCGATGTTTTGAAGGGTAGTTCGAATGGACCGGTAATCGTGGAAGGCTTTTCCGATCGCAGCGTCCTGGTCCGCCGGGTCAGCAATCACAGCATGCCGCCCAAGGGCTCCGGCGCCCCGTTGACTGAAGCCGAGATCAATGTGATTCGCGAATGGATCGACCGTGGCGAGTTCAGCGAGATCAGTTCGTTCCACGCAGCGGACCGTCCGTTCAGCCCGTTGGAAGCGCCGCCCGTCACGGCGGAGCAGCGGCGTTTCTGGTCTTTCCAGAAGCCGCAGGCGATGGCTGTGCCCAAGGTCCGGGCGACGGCGCGCGTGCGAACGCCGATTGACGCATATCTGTTGGGAACGCTGGAAGGCAAGGGCCTCTCGTTCAATCCTGACGCAGCCCCGGGCACCCTGTTGCGGCGCGCGTATCTCGACCTGACGGGTCTGCCGCCCACGCCGGCCGAGATCGAGGAGTTTGCGCGCGACAGCAACTACGAGAAGCTGATCGACAAGCTGCTGGCGTCGCCGCGCTATGGCGAACGGTGGGGCCGCCAGTGGCTGGATGCCGCGGGCTACGTCGATACCACGGGTAAGGATTTTGATCCCAAGAAAGCCGAGTACGCCGACGGCATGTGGCGATACCGCGACTACGTCATCAAGTCGTTCAATGCGGACCTTCCGTGGAACCGGTTTCTGACCGAGCAACTGGCGGGCGATGAACTGGTGGATTGGCGCGAGTTGAAGCAGCGCACGCCGCAGGTGAATGAACTGCTAACCGCCACCGGCTACCTGCGCACCATTCTCGACATCACCGAAGAGGACATCTCGAACCTGCCGGTGGAGCGCTACGAAGCGCTGTTCAAGCTGGTGGAGAAAGTCTCCAGCAGCACGCTGGGCTTGACGGTGAACTGCGCCCGCTGCCACAGCCACAAGTTCGACCCCATCCCGCAGCGCGACTACTACCGCTTCCTGGCCCTGTTCACCACGGCCTACAACCCCACCGATTGGATTCAGCCGCAGAACCACCATCTCTACCTGCTGCCTACACCCGAGCATGAATCGATTGAGGCTCGGATGCTGGACGAGCAGTTGAAGCTGGTCCCGGAGCCGATTCGCGCGGACTTGAAAGCCGCTTTGAAGACTCCGGCCGACAAGCGGACTGAGATCCAGAAATACCTGTTCAAGAAGTTCGATGAGCCCTTCGCCAAGGCGTACTCGAAGGACCCGGAGTTTCCCCGTCTGGGTAAGATCCAAGCGTTGTGGGATGTCGGCACGCCACCCGCCATTCGTCTTTTGTTGCGGGGTAGCGCGGATGCGCCGGGTCCGCGGGTGACGCCGGGATTCTTTGAGGTGCTGACAGCGCCCGGCCGGACTGATGCAGCCAAGCCCACAGCGGCGCAAGGTAAGACCTCGGGCTACCGCCTTTCCTTTGCCGAATGGCTGACCAGTCCCGAGCATCCGCTGACCGCCCGCGTGATCGTCAACCGCATCTGGCAGGGCCATTTCGGGGTGGGCCTGGTAGCGACTCCCGACAACTTCGGCACCGGTGGTGCCCGGCCCTCCAACCAGGCGCTGCTGGACTATCTGGCGACGGACTTCATCGCTGGCGGCTGGAGCGCCAAGCGCCTGCACAAGCAGATCATGATGTCGACGGCTTACCGCCAATCCAGCCGCCAGCACGACGCGGGCAACAAGGCCGACGGGGAGAACAAGCTGCTATGGCGGATGAACCTAATGCGCCTCGATGCGGAGACGCTTCGTGATTCGGTGATCAGTGCCGCGGGCAAGCTGGACCTGACCGCCGGCGGCCCGCCCATTCAACTGGAGATGCGCCCGGATGGCCTGCAAGTCGTGTCGAGCAAGGAGCCGCCCAACGCCCAATGGCGCCGCAGCATCTACCTCACCCACCGGCGCACCTACCCCATGAGCTTCCTGGGCGTCTTTGATACGCCTATCATCGACACCAACTGCACACGGCGCGTCCCCTCCGCCACACCGCTGCAATCACTGACCATGCTGAACGATGAGTTCATCTGGAAGGCCGCCGAAGCGCTGGCCCAGCGGGCCGAGAACAATGTGGACGCGGCGTATCTGCTGACGCTTTCCCGCAAGCCGACGGCCGCCGAGCAGGAATGGGCCACTGACTTCCTGAAGACGATGCCGTTCCGCGCCTTCGCGCAAGCGCTGCTGAGTTCGAATGAGTTTCTCTACGTTGACTGACGAGCGTCCTGTCTCCGAAGTCCACGACAGAAATCCCGAGCGATGCTCCCGCAAAGCCGCAAAGAAGCAAAGGGTGTTCTTGGCGGCTCGGCGTCTTGGCGGGAATCTTGAAATGCTGCGAGCTTCTGGGTCAGGGCACTAGGGAGCGATCACACCATGGCTGGGCCGGTTCGATGGCCAACGAAAGCGCGCCGCTCTGCAAACAAGAACTGCGCGCCATGGGAGAGGCCCCTCCTGCGGGTCGGGGCTCGGTCCGAACCTGCTCCCGGGATAGGTTTGACGCTAGTTGCTGGCTGCGCCCTTCACCAGGGCTTCCAACCACCGGTCAACCTCGGCCACCTGTTCCGGCACATTGTTGTGGCCGGTTTCGAGCGCGAGCAGCAGTTTCTTGGGTGCCGTGATGACGTTGTAGGCGGCGTACATCGAAGTGGGAGGGCAGACTTCGTCGTTGAAGCCCCAGGAGTAGAAGCCAGGCACTTTCAGGCGGCGGGCGAAGTTGACCACGTCGTAGTAGCGCGAGGTCTCGAT
>JBIKMK010000462.1:0-4168 GCA_044359315.1 Bryobacteraceae bacterium
GTGAAACGTTCCACTCCACGTGCCTTCCATTTGCGATATAATCCGGCCCGAAGCGAACCACGGGTCTCAATTCCGGTTCGGACCGGGCTCGTCTTCGAAGTTGATGAGGGCAAAGGGGACTTGATGATGACGTACGGCAGATTCTGTTTGACAGAAGTAGGCGGCGTGGCGCGGGCTGCCACTCGGGCGTGGCACGCGGTGGTCTTGCTCGCCCTTTGTTCGACCCTGGCAGCGCAGGACTTCCGGTCCACTCTGCAGGGGACCATTGCGGATCCGACGGCGGCCTCCGTCGCCGGGGCATCGGTTTCTCTGCGCAATGTGGACACCGGGCAGGACCGTTCCGCCACCACCAATGACGACGGCTTCTACATCTTCCAGTTCCTGCCGCCCGGCAACTACGATCTGACGGTAAAGGCCCCGGGATTCCGCACGGCGGTTGAGAAGGGTATCACCCTGGCACTCACCCAAACGTTGCGTAAGGACGTGGCCCTGCAACTGGGCGACACGGCCGATACGGTGAATGTCGTCGCCGGTGTCGCGGTGTTGGAAACTGAATCCACGTCTCTGGGCACGGCCATCCGAACCGAGATCCGCGACAATCTGCCGCTCAAGGGCCGCAGTTCGCTGTTCATGTTCACACTGACGCCCGGCGTCGTGAACAACCGCTACGGCGAAGACACACGCCCCAACGACACCATCACCAACATCTTCTTTTCGGCCAACGGCGCGCCCGTGGCGGCGACGGACGTTTTTGTCGATGGCGCGTCGAACACGGTGAACGTCAACCGCGGCGTCAACATCTCCCAATGGGTGCCCAGCGTCGACTCAATCGCCGAGTTCAAGCTGGAAATGGGGAGCCTGTCGGCCGAATACGGTCGCAGCGGCGGCAGCGTCACCAACATGGTGATCAAGAGCGGCACCAACTCCCTGCGCGGCACCGCCTATCACTTCTTTCGCAACTCCGCCCTCGATGCCAACCTGTTTTTCGCCCGCGGCCAGGGCCGCAAGCTGGCGGCCTTTGGGGCCAATACCTATGGCTTCACCCTGGGTGGGCCGGTACTGATCCCCGGGATCTACAACGGCAAGAACCGCACGTTCTGGTTCACCAACTTTGAAGGCGCGCGTGAAGGCAACGGCCAGGACAACATCCTCACCGTGCCCACCGCCAGAATGCGGACGGGCGATTTTTCGGAAGTGGCGCAGGCCATCTATGACCCTTACTCGGTGGCGGCCGGGGGCACGACGCGCATGCCCTTTGCCGGCAACGTAATCCCTGCCAACCGGCAGGACCCGGTGTCGCAAAAGATCATGGGCTTCTGGCCCATGCCCAACCGGCCCTCGCCCAACGCCACCCAGCCCTGGGTGACCAACTATGGCTTCTCCGGCAAGTGGCCTCGCAACTACGACATGTTCGTCGCCAAGTTCGACCACCGCTTCAGCGATTCCTGGAACACGTTCTTCCGCCTGAACAAGGGCAATGGCCTGCTGGTGTTTCCCAACGACTTTAACGGCGTCGCCACGCAAGGCCGCAACGTCGTCAACCGCCCCAACATCGGCGCATCGTGGGGCAATACTGTTCTGCTGAACAGCCGCACCACCTTTGATCTCCGCTTGGGCTACGCCCGGGGCAAGGAAGACAACGTGCCGTGGTCCAACGGCTTTGACCTGTCCACGCTGGGCTTCGGAAGCCAGTTCATCGGCCTCACCCAGCGGCAGGCGTTCCCCACCATCGGCGTCACGGGCTTTACGGGCCTGGCCAACAGCCCGCTGATTGCCGACGTGGGCCACACCTACGTCATGCAGAGCAACGTCTCCCAGCAGCGCGGCCGGCACACCCTGAAGACGGGCGCCGACATCCGGCTACTCTACGGCAACTTCTTCCGCAATACTAACCCCAGCGGCACTTTCTCGTTCTCCAACGCATGGTCCAATGGGCCCAACGCGCTCACCCCGGCGGGCAACACGGGTTTTCCGATGGCCTCTTTCCTGATGGGCCTGGGCAACGGGAGCCTCGACAACAACACGGGTGTCTCGATCATCAACAAGTACTACGGCTTCTTCCTGCAGGACGATTTCCGGGTCAGTTCGCGGCTGACGCTGAACATGGGCCTGCGGTACGAATTCGAAACTCCGCGCACAGAACGCTACGACCGCGCGACACGCGGCTTTGACGTCAACGCGACCAGTCCGCTGCGGCCGTTCGGGCAGACCTATCGGGGCGGCCTTGTGTATGCCGGCGTGAACGGCGTGGACCGCGGCATCTACAACCCGGACCGCAACAACTTTGCGCCACGCTTCGGCTTCGCCTACACCCTGACGCCCAAGACGGTGCTGCGTGGCGGCTACGCGATTCATTACATCCCCGTCGTCGGTTCCGTGGATCCGGTGGGCTACTCCACCACCACCGCCATGGTGACCTCCATTGATGGCTTCACCCCACAGGACCGGTTGAGCAATCCGTTTCCCGCCGGACTGGCGCAACGGACCGGCAATTCGCTGGGCTTGGGCACGCTCATCGGGCAGAACGTCTCATTTGTGAACCCCGGCGATGTCTCCCCGCTACTGCATACCTGGAACTTCAACATCCAGCGCGAGGTCTTCTCAAAGTCCCTGTTGCAGATCGGCTATGTCGGCAGCCGCGGCATCAACATCACCAGTGATCCTCAGACCGGCATCAGCGAGAACATCAATCAAGTCCCCGCCGAGGCGTTGTCGCTGGGACGGTCACTGCTTGAATCGGTGCCCAATCCGTTCTTTGGAATTGTCCGTGTCGGCCAGTTGGCGGGGGCGACGGTGCAGCGCCAGCAGTTGCTGCGGCCCTTTCCGCAGTTCCTGAACGTGACGCGCAACCTGCCCACCTTCGGCAACACGGTCTATCATTCGCTGCAAACCAAGTTCGAACAGCGCCTGTGGCATGGGTTGACCACCATCGTCTCCCACACTTGGTCCAAAAACATGGGCGATATCGGCCCTTACCAAAACAACTACAACCGGCGCGTCGAACGGGCGGTGACCTCCTTTGACGTGCCCCAACGGTTGACGATCACCGCTTCCTGGGACGTTCCCGTTGGCCGCGGCCGGAAGTTTCTCGGAACCTCCTCCCGGGCGGTGGATCTGTTGATGGGCCAGTGGAATTTGGCCACGTTCAGCACCTTCCAGTCAGGCTTTCCGTTGAGCTTCGGCGTCAACCAGAACACGCTGTTTCTCACCGGCGCGGGTGGCCAACGGCCTAACGTTCCGGGTGATCCCCAAGCCGGTATCTCGGGCACCGTCAACAGCCGCCTGGGGGCCTACTTCAACACCGCCGCGTTCGCCCAGCCGGGTGACTTTACCTTTGGCAACGTGGGCCCCCGCGTGAGCTGGCTGCGCAATCCGGGGATGAACAACTACAACCTGACGCTGACCAAGCAGTTCGCGATCACGGAGCGTGTCAAGGCCAACCTCCGCGCCTCGTCGTTCAACCTGATGAATCACCCGGTGTTTGCTGGTCCCAACACGACGTTTGGTGCGCTGGGCCAATTTGGCCGCATCACGGCGCAGGCAAACCTGAGCCGCCAGACGGAACTGGTGCTGAGGGTAACGTTCTAGTGCTGTAGCCTCGCTCTTGGATCAGCCCCATGCGTGAGCGTGGGGCTACTTCGGGCGGTCGAAACAAGCCCCAAGCTGACGCATGGGGCTACTCGATCCGGACGCCCAGCAACGGCACCAACGATAGCGCTTGAGCGGCGTCGACAATCGCGCCTGACACATCTGCGGCCGTCAGCTTCAAGCCATCCAGGATCGACCCGCGCAGGTCGGTGCCGGTCAGCTTGGCACCGTTCATCTCGGCGTTCTTCAGATTGCAGCGGCGGAAGACGCAGCCGCGCAGGTCGGCATTGTAGAAATCGGCATCCTCAAAATCACAGTTGTCGAACTCGCAGCGGTGGAACTTGCCGAAGCGGAACTGCGCAAAGCGTTGGTCTCCACCGGAGATGAGCAGGCTCTGTAGATCAAGCTCCGCCCAATTCACGCCCGTCATCCGGCATTCCACCAACTCGACGCGAATGCCGCTGACGGCGCGGATGGATACATTGGCGAGATCGCAGCGGGTGAAGCGCACATCGCGCCACTCAGCCACCTGAATACTGGTGCGGGCCAGCGAGACGGACTCCAGCGATACCGAGATCGC
>JBIKMK010000463.1:0-4165 GCA_044359315.1 Bryobacteraceae bacterium
AACTCGGCTACTTGGACGATGTTGGCCAGCGTCTTGTTGACAAACTCAAACCGCAGGATCAGCGCGCTCACGCCGCCAGCGGCCACCCACCGGTAGTCAAAGCCGCCGTCGAACATCTTCATGTGGGCCACCACCGCCAGCCAGAAAAGCACCGGCAGATTGCTTTCATGCCCATGCGCATAGCGGATCCAGGCCACCAGCCCGATCAGACCTAGCAGGCAGAAGTTGATGACATTAAAGGGTGTAAGTGAAACGCCGAGAAACATCGCCTAAGGGTCGTATCGGCTTGTTAGCGGACAGTCTGACTGGATTCCCCATTGGGCTCAGCCTAGAACGCCCAAAGCAGGCTTGTATAGGCGGTGTGTCCCCGGTAGTTCTGCACTGGCATCAGGCGTTCGCCGTAGCCATAGAACTGATAGCCCGCATTCCAGCGGATCTTGGGGTTGATCGGCACTGAAAAGCGCACCATCGGGGAATGGAAGATCATCGGGAAGTTCTGTGCCGCCGTCAGGGCCGGCAGCGTCACGGCCAGATTCGGGCCGCCGCGGTCCTGCACGCGAGACCAACCGGCAAAAAGATCAGCCCGTCCGCGGATGCTGGTCCGGAAACCCGCAAACACCGTATGCAAATTGCTGACATACCAACTGCGGTTGGTGTCGATCAACGCCAGGTTGGCGAAGTAGGCGATGCCGGTCAACGTATCCAGGTGCAGCTTCGAGTAGCTGGCATCCAGGCTCAACCATTTGGCCGCTTGCCAGCTGCCATCAAAGGAATACTGGCGGCTGCGGGCACTGTGCGCAAACAGGCTCACCGAATTGAAGTTGTAGTTGGACTTGAAGTGCGTGCTCACCGTGACCGTGCGGCGCTTGTACTGGATGCGGGACGACAGGCCATGGTAGTTCTTCTCACTGGTTGTATAGAACGGATTGTCAGCGCGCCCCAGTTCGCCATCGAGATTGATCGACAGGCCGGTGATGGGCCGGAAGCGGAAGCCGAGCATGCCTGCATTCAAACGGTTCGATTGCTCCGTCCCGATCTCATCCTGCACGGAGCGGATGCGGCGATCGGCATAGTGGTACCCGCCATGGACGCTTGCCTTGGAGGTGATCTGGTACTGCGCATCGGTCGAGTTAGAAATGGTCCGCAAGCCCAGAAACTGGAACTCGTTGAAGTTGATGCCCAGCGTCTGGTTGTTCAGCTCGGCAAACCGGATGTTGCCTTCCATGCGGGTCTGCGTGAAGGCCGAGTGGTTGGTGATGGTCAACCGCTCGGTCGGGAAAATGCTGAGTGTCGCGTTCGCGGCCAGCATCGGCCGCCGGGCATTGCCGGAGACGATGGTCTGCCGGTTGCGGGCCGCACCCAGGCGGTCGGTTCCCAAGGCGGTTTCGTCGGTGATGAAGTCGCGCGTGCCATCCACCCAGGTGAAGCGGGCATTCAGCGCGATCCATTTCAGCTTCTCGGTAAACAGATTCGCCCGCCACCCGGGCGATGATCCGTGGTTGGGCTGGCTGCGGTTCAGCCGCGTTAACGACGTCCGGCCCAGCGGGTCGTTCGGCACAGCCGCGCCATTGGTAAAGTCGCGCGTGTCGTCCTTGAAAAACTCCCAGTTGCGGACCACCAGCAGCTTCAGGCCGCCCAGCTTCGCCTCGCCCCCCAGCCGGTACTCATTCTGCTGGCGGCGGACATCGGTGAAAAGCGGGAACTCCGTGCCGCGGTGCTGATCAAACAGATTGATCGTGGTTAGCCCGGCGCCGTCCTGGTTGTTGCGGGTATAGCCGCCAAAAAAGCTAATCGACCGGCCCGGCAGCAGCGTCAGGTTGTGATCCTGCAAGCGGCGCACCGTGTCCTGGCGGTGCTGCCCGCCCGCGATGGTCAACGCCGGGTTGAAGTAATCACTCTGCCGCCACATCATGTCGTAGCGGTAAAGCGAATTCTTCTCAACGCGCAGGGAAGCAAACTGGTAGGGGTCATTGCCCAACCCCAATGTCGAAAAATTCAGCTGATCAAACAACTGGCCTTTGCCTTCGCGCGAGTAGAGATCCACTCTGGAAGACAACAGCCGGAGCCCGTTGCGGTAGTTGACGTCGCTGCGGTAGCGATCCCGGCTGCCGGTGATGTCGGTGGTCCGCAGACCCACCTCAAAGGACTGGTGGACGTTGTAGCCTTGCCACTCGGTCCCGCGTGGCGATCCCACCGCTTCCGTCGTGGGGGCCACCGTTTGTTGCGCCAGCAGCCATCCGCCACTGGCGACCGCGGCAAACAACAGGCGCCTCATCGCAGGAACCTCGAATCCGCGTTCGATCCATGGATGCGGACATGGCAGGCGGTGCAGTTCTGATACCTCGGATTGGTCATCGAGTGGCTGGGCGATTGCGTGGGGATGCCCACCGTCTGATCCCGTCCAAAGCCCGGCGCGCCGTTGTGGCATTCCAGGCACACCGTGAAGACCGCCGGACGCTTCAGCAGCCGCGCATTGGCGGAGCCATGCGGCGTATGGCAGGCCTCACAGCCATCCACGCGAACCGCAGCATGCTCATAGGCAAACGGACCGCGCTGCTGCACATGGCACTTCAGGCACGCTTCCTCATTGATCAGCCCTTGATCCACCAGCTTCGGCCGGGAGGCCATACGCCAAGTGGGGGCGGACGTTCCGTGCGGGTTATGGCAGTCCGTGCACTGCATGAAGCCTTCGTTCACGCGGTGCTTAAAGGGCATCGAGAATTGGGCCCGCACATTCGCATGGCACCCATAGCAAAGCTCCGGCTGGGCCAGCGCCAATGAGCCCTTGGGGGCACCGGCGGCCACGGGCGCGGAGCTGGATGTTGCCAGCGGCGTCAACCGGTCCAGCGCGTTCTGCTGCTGCCGTTGGCGGGCCAGGTTGTGGATGGAATGGCAGCTGGCGCAGCCCACCTCACCAGTCGTGTGCGGCGAACGGCGAATGTTCGCCCGCGGGAACTGTTGCGTGTGGCACTGCAGGCAGGTGTCCACTGTCTGCTTAGCGGTCATCAGCGAGAAAGCGCCGATGTTGTTCTTGCCCTTGCGTTCCCGGACGTGCTTTTCGCCCGGTCCGTGGCAGCTCTCGCAGCTGTGTTTGGCCAGGTCGGGCGAGGCGATATCTTCCTTGCCGCCCAACGTTTTCTTGGCATGGCTATTGCGGAAGAACGTCGAAGTGACGTCCGGGTGGCAGGCGCGGCAGCTGTCCGCCCCGACATACTTGCCGTTGGGGTGCTCGGCGGCTTCCATGGAAGCCGCCCACAGGCACACGAATCCTAGAAAAACTCCCTGAGCAAAGCGCACGTGCCCTTATCTTATACGGGTATCAGCTAAAACAAAAGGGAAATTCCACCCGTTACCAGAAAATCGTGCAACCAACCATTTAGCACCGTCCCCGCTGCCGGAGCGATCACCCTGGTGGGGACCGGGGTCATCTGATTCTGTGCTTCCAGGCGCAGCGCGATGTTACGGCTCATCCGGTACTTAAAGCCCAAGCCCGCCGTCAGCATCGGCTTCCATTCGCCGGTCCGCGTCAGATAGGCAAACTGGTTCAGCGGTTGGACCGCCACCTCCTGGCCGGTGCCGTCAAAGTACTTCATGCCGCTGCCGACAGAAAGGAACGGGCGGAAGTTGTCCTCCAGTTGACCGAAGTTGTAGTTGAAGTTGTACGCCACCGAATGCGACTGGCTGCCAAAGTTCACCGTTTGGCCCCCCGACTTCAGGCGCAGCGGGTTGTTCTGCCAGACGTAGCGTATTTCTCCCGTGAAGTGACGGCTGACATCCTGGCCCACTGAGACCGTGATCGCATTGCCACGGCCCAACCCGGCATCGGCCGTCTGGCCGCGGGCATTGGTCGCGCCCAGCGACGTGTACATCCCGCCGCCGGCCCCAATTCCCAGCTCCCAACGCTGGCCCCACGCCGGCGTCAGAGAGGCCGCGAAAGTGAGAAAAAATAGTGTCTGTTTCATTCGATCACCCTTACTGTGACGCTTGTTGCAGCGCCCTTCTGTTTGATTTCCAACGGAACACTCATGCCGGTGGGTACGGCCCGGGAGACCTGGGCATTAATCTGATACAGCCCGGTTGCCCCCGGCTGCAGACCGGCGAAATCCACGCGCAGTTCGATGCCCCCCAGTGTCACCACCGGCGTTATCTCGGCGGCGGCTCGGGG
>JBIKMK010000620.1:0-3169 GCA_044359315.1 Bryobacteraceae bacterium
CTCAACCTGGCGGGACTACGGGCCGTGGCTGGCGGGTGGCGCGGTGTTTCTCACGCTACAGGCGCTGGTGATCATCACGCTGAGCCGCAATATCCTGCAACGGCGGGCGGCGCAGGCGCGATTGAATCAGGCTTTGCGCGATCTCTCCGGGGCGCTGGAGCTGAGCGGCCGCGCGGCCCAGATGAAGGACCGGTTTGTGGCCAACATCAGCCATGAACTCCGCACGCCCATGAATGGCGTGCTGGGCATGTTGCAGGCTTTGCAGGGCACGCCGCTGGAGCCGGCGCAGCGGGAGTCAGTGGACTTGGCGACCCGCTCGGCGCGTTCCCTGCTGACCATCCTCAATGACATCCTCGATTTCTCGCGGATGGAAGCCGGGAAGCTGACGCTGGTGCCTGTGGACTTCTCTCTGCGGGAGCGGGTGGCCGAATTGACGGCGCTGTTGCGGCCCAGCGCCGCTCCGGGCGTGGTGCTGGAAACGCAGGTGGCAGACGATGTGCCGGACCTGCTGCGCGGTGATGCGGGCCGGCTCTACCAGGTGCTGATGAACCTGGCCGCCAATGCCTTGAAGTTTACGGCTCGCGGCCAAGTGTCGATCCGTGTGGAACGAGCCGCCGCCGCGGATGCCTCCCCGGATCATTCCGTGGCACATGATCCATCTAGTGAGGAAAACATCCGGCTGCGCTTTGAAGTGACGGATTCCGGGATTGGGATTGCGCCGGACCAGATCGGGCGCTTGTTTAGGCCCTTTTCGCAGGTGGATGATTCCACTACCCGCCGTTTTGGGGGGACGGGCCTGGGGCTGGCCATCTCCCGGCAGTTGGTGGAACGGATGGGCGGGACCATCCAGGTGCGAAGCGAGTTGCAGGTGGGCAGCACCTTTGTGGTGGAACTTCCCTTACAGGTGCTGAACCGTGGCAGCGCGCCAGTGGCTCTGCGGGTCCGCCCGCGCTTTGACGGCTGCAAGGTGCTGGTGGTGGAGGATAACCCCATTAACCGGATGGTGGCGCAACGCTTACTGGAAAGGACGGGTTGCGAGGTGGTGTTGGCGGTGGACGGTGCCGATGGCCTGGCCATGGTCACATCATCCACCCCGGACCTGGTGTTGATGGACGTCCAGATGCCGGGCATGTCGGGCCTGGACGCTACGCGAGAGATCCGCCGGCTGCCGGAACCCGCGGGCAGCGTCCCGGTGGTGGCCATGACCGCCAGTTCGATGACGGGTGACCGGGAGCGATGTCTCGAATCCGGCATGAACGACTATCTCAGCAAGCCGCTGGAGCTGGAAGTGCTGGAAGCGGTGATGGCGCGCTGGCTGAGCCGTCCGGTGCTCCTGCGGCCACCAGCTAACCTCCACTAGAAACATGGAAGCGTCGGCGAAGTTGCTCTGGCTCTTGTTCAGCTTGCGAGAAGTCTTTGCCTCAACGCAAACCCTTTTCTTGGATGTAGGCGGGCGTACAGCGAAACGAGGGAGTCGGCCCGCGATCTTGCCTTTTCGTCAGTGCACCCAGTGCTCACACTGAGTTCATGTTGCCGGACAACGGCCCGAATACTGCTCTTCTTGGTGTGACCCAGTCCAACCGAGTTCTTGCCTAGAACAAGCCCAGTCGCTTCCATGCGCTGGCCCGCATATGTAATCGAGTGCTTCTTCCTCTTGAAGCTCAGGCCACATCTATGGACCATCGACCCCAAAAGGCTAAGGGCATTGCCGATCTCGGCCGGCGTCTTTTCTAGAGGGGATGAGATCGTCATGTCGTCAACGAATCTTGTGTACCTGAATCCCATGGAGTGTAGGGCTCCAACAGTCCTGGGCTCCCACGCCCAGAAGACCAGATTAGCCAAATGGTTGCTGGTTTTTGTCCCTTGAGGTAGCTGTCCCGCCCGCGTAGTGAGTCGAGTGAGCGTCTTCGCCACTTCGGGAGGGAACTGGAAAAAATGCCTCCAGACATCAAAGATCAAGCGATCCGACGTGGCCGGGAAGAATCCAGCAATATCCTCGTTCACTACAACACGCGCGCCTGTGTGCACACTCGCATTTCGGACATAATCTCGATTCTTTAGCCCGCCCATGAGATACGAAGGATAAGTAACGTTCCTAAGAATCATGCATTTGATGCGTGCCTGAATTGACTTTAGCGGCGCTAATGCGTCGTAGCACTCACGAAACGTGCCATCCTTCTTCTGTTTTCGCACTTTGCGATAGAGGCCGTCCGCAATTGACTCGATTCTCGCCAGTTCCTCCTCAGTGCACTTCAGCATGCGTGCCAAAGCAGCCCGGCTGCCGATTGGAGGGTGCGGGTAGATCGCTTGCTCAGGCATGTTGCTTTGCGTTAAGTAGCCTCAACGTGACGCTCGCTAGCTTGTCCCGGACCTCTTCTGGAACTCCCTGCAGCTCACCCGGATCGGCAGCAAGGAACATCAGCAAACTCGTTGGTACACCGAGGGCTGCGGCGATCTTTTCCGCAGTTGAAACGGCTGGATCACGACCGCCCTTCTCAATGAGAGAAATGTACGAAGCCGATAGCCCAACTCTATCCGCCAACTCTTCTTGCGAAAGGCCGAGATTCGTTCTACAGAGTTTGATGGATCGGCCTAAATTCATATCAACACCGAAATTAGAAGTGGAATTGTAGTCTGCTGCATCACCCACGAAAATGGTCCATCAGTTTCGCCGCTACAAGGGCAACCTCCGCAAAGCGACCTGCAAGTTGCAGGCCGTCATTGATGAGTGCCTTGCGCGCTGACTGATCTTTCATCACCGCATCAAGCTGATCTAGGCGTTCAAGAACGCTATCGAACAGCAGAGTAACACTGGGTTCCAAGTTGTTAGGCAACCGCGCCCGGACTATCTTTAGATCCGCGACACAGCTTCCGAGATCATTGACTGAAGTGTTCATGATACGGACGTTCCTTTGGACGTCCCGTCGTCAAACGCAGCAAAGGAGAGATGGCACAACCCGAAACCCACAAACTACATCCAGAATGCGCACAGCCGTCGTATTTAACTTAAACAAGCTCACGTAGCCGTGTCTTGTCCGTTACTTTCTTGCCGCCGCCGAAAGATCCCCTTGCAGGGACCGACCTCACGACCAAAGCCGCAAGGCCATACTGCACTACCTCTGCTACTACACAACAATCATTAAATTCTCAAAGAGCCTGTAGGCGGTGA
>JBIKMK010000464.1:0-4158 GCA_044359315.1 Bryobacteraceae bacterium
TTCCGGTGGCGTCGCCCGGGCGTCCGGCGGCACCAGCTGCGCCGATGCCGGCTTGTCCACCCTGCACCCCATAGCCGGGTTGCATGCCATAGCCGCCCTGCATGTAGGGGTTACCATAGCCACCCATGCCGCCCATCATCCCCATGCCGCCCATGCCCATCATGCCCATACCACCCATCCCCATCATGCCCAGGCCACCCATGCCGCCCATCATCCCCATGCCGCCGCCCCCGACGCCGTTCTGGTTCTGACCTGTCCCGCCCTGCCCGCTCTGAGTGGTTTGCAGGGAGCTCATGGCTTGCATCAGCCACAGATAGGTAAAGGTGTCCGACGGGTTGAGATTCTGGCTGAGGTACAGCAGGGTGACCGCCATGGCCAGGCTTTCCGCGCGGCCATACTTCACCCGGAATACATAGTTGTCGGTGCCACCCACCGGCGGCTTGGCCTCCACATCCAGGCGATCGATCCATTTCTCGATCTCGGGAAAAGCGGCCGGGTTGGGCGCAAAGGCCACCAGCATGTTGATCCGCTCCACCGGTAGAAACTGCACCGACGCGTTCTTCTGCGCCAGGCCCAGTGTGGAGACGACGCGGTCCAGTTCCCGGGCCAGTTCCACGGGCCGGGTATGCTTCATCTCGTACAGCCGGATCCGCTGGCCCGCCAGGGCCTCGGAATCAAACAACGACACCAGGTCCATGGTGCGGCGCATGTTGCGGCCATTGTCCAGCACCAGCATCAGATTGGCCGGCTCATAAACGATCGCCTTGGCCCCCTCACCCAGAAACTGCTCCACCAGCTTGGCGATCTCGGCCGCGCTGGCGAACTTCAGAAACACCAGATTCAGCACCAGCAGTTCGTCGTTGGGAATCTCTTTGCCATCGGCCGTGCGCGGACTCACCGGCAGCCTGATCGCTTCCGCCGCCGGGACAATGCGGTAGAGCTCACCCACCTGCACCATCGAATAACCGTTCACGCGCAGAATCGTTTCCAGCAGTCCCTTTACTTCGGTGGACTTCACTTCGCCGTAGGTATGGACGGTAATGGAGCCTTTCACCCGCGGGTCGAGGATGTAGTTGATCTTCAACTGCCGCGCCAGGATGTCGATCACCTCCGCCAGCGAGGCGTTGGGTAGATTCAAGACAATCGGGGGGGCAGCGGGTGCGGTCGGCTGTTGGGCAAAGGCCTCGGTTGTCAGCAGCGAGGCTGCCACCAGCAGTATAAGTCCAGCTCTCACTGTTTCTCCTTCAACTTCAGGGCGTCCAGCGCCGCCTGCTCATCGGAATCCATTGCCTCGGTCTTTTTCTTGGTCCAGGTGGACGTCGAGAAAGGGCTGCGGCGGGAGAAGCGCACGGTCTCCCCTAAGTCTTCAACCTGCAGATTGATACCCACCGGCGTCGAAGCTCTCGGCGCATTCTTCTCGGGCCAACGCGAATAGCCCATCATGCCGCGATGGTAGATCCAGGCCGTTCCTTTGGCATCCACCCACCGCCAGTCACCGTCGGGCAGTTGCTTGGCCGTCGCCGGAAGACCCGATGGCTCCGGTGGAGCTGCCACTTTCTTGGCCACGGCCTTGGTCTTCTTTGTCGAGACGGCCTTCGGTGCAGCAGTTGGAGGGGCGGGTTGGGCCGCCAATCCGCATGCGCAGGCGAGCAGGAGAATGGTTAGTTTCATTTCACAGGTTCCCAAAGACAGGTTTTGCCAAACGGCGTGGGACTGAACACTTTCCGGTAGCCATCAACGACGGTTCCTTCAGCGGATTGATCGCCGGGGACACACATCCGGAGGCTGCCGGACGGGGCGCCCAGGACAGCCTTCCCCGTGGGTTGGCTGAGGTTTGACGATGCGGCTGCGGGTGCATTACTCGCGGGGCTTGCGGAAGAGGAAGCCGACACGTTGGTCACAGCGGACCCCATATTGCGGACCGGCTCCGGTGCGTTTGTCACCACCTCACGCGTCACCGGGCGCAGCTCTTCCAGCCGCTTCTTGAGGCGCTGGTTATTCCATTCCAGTGTCAGGTCGGTGGCGGTGATCTCCAGCAGCTTGAAATCTCCGACCGTTTCGCCCGAATGGTAGGCCCGCTGGGTCTCGCCTTTCAATGAAAGAAACACCACCGGTCCTTGACCCAGATCCATGACGCCAAAGGCAGTCGGCAGTGGGGGCATTGGTTTCGGCACCTCCACTTCGGCCACCACCGCCGGATTGCGGTCCTTGGTGAACAGAAACTTCTCGGCCACTTCAAAGAAGTCCGCCGGCCGCAGTGGTAGATCCACCGGCGGGTTCGCCGCCTTGATGCCGGAAGCGGCCGAACGTGCGGCCAAAATACCCGCCAAACGCCGTTCCGATTCCAGCCACCGTTGCCGGAGCGTCCAGCCGCAGTAGACCGTGACCGCCACCAGCAAGAGATTCAACAGCCAGCGGCGCATCATCGCGCACCTCCCGCGGGTAGCGCCTTCAGCAGGCTGCCCGGGATCAAACCCGCCAGCACCAGGCGCACGGGGATCAACTTCTGCTTCGCGTTCGCAGTGGCGACGTGGATCTCTTCCACCGCCACCAGTTCTGGCTGCCCGGCGACATCCGACAGAAAATTCACCAATTGATCCACCTGGCATTCCGCCGTCACCGTCAGCAGCACCTGGCCATAGGGACCATTAAACGGCCGCGTGGGCCCGAAATCAGTGCTCCCCAAGGCGAGTGGCGGAACCTGGGCCCGGGCAATGCGGCGCACAATCTGGACCATCTGGGCCTGCGCCTGCGGCAGTGAGTCGCCCGCGATCAAGCCCTTTTCCAATTGCGCCAAGGCGGCCTTGGTCTCCTGCAGTTGCTGTTGCCGGACCGGTGCCAGGGCCGCTTCCTGACGCACCTTATCCAGACGCACGGCCGCTGACTGGGCATCATTGACCGTGGGCCCCACCGTCTCGATGGTGGGCGCTGGCCAGAAGTACAAGCCGAGCGAAATGACCACGGCTACGGCCAGCGCCATCAGGGCCCGGCGGTCTCGTTCAGTCAGCGTCATCATCGCTTGGATGGCTCCTGTGGACGGACTTGACCGGGCAGACCGGCCGGCGCGGGTGCCGTGGCGGGCTCCCGGCGTTCGGAACGCAACCGGAACGAATCCACACCCGCCGTCGCGGTCCGGCTCAGCGGCATGGTGAACTCGGTGTTGCGGAAATAGGCGGAACTGTCAAAGCTCTTCAGCAGCTCAGCGGCTTGTGGCGACTCCCCCGCCAAGTTCAATCCCGTCCGGTTAAGATCCAGTTGCGTGGCCCATCCCGGAGGAGCCAGCACTCTCGTCACCTCCCGCAGCACCTCGAGGTCAGCACGGGTCCGCCCCCGGAAGGCCCGCAAGGTATCGATCTGGGAAAGCAGTTGCTGGCGCGACCGCAAAGCGGCGGCGGACTGCTTTTCCGCCGGTTCCAGCCGCGCAATCTCCACCCTCAGCGCCGACATCAGCCGAAGCTGGTCAATCGCGGGGAAGGCCCACAACGCGCCGACACTCAGCGCGGCCAGCACCGCCAGTGCCGCGGTCGGCACCCAACCCCAGCGGTGCCGGACCACCCGCTGTGGACTGGGCAGCAAGTTGAAGCGCGACGAGACGGCCGCCGCCGCCGCCAGCGTCCCACCGGGCAACAAGGCGTCGAGGGGCTCGGGCTCAACTTCGTCACCCAAGCGCATCTGGGCCCGGACCATCGAAGCCGGCACTCCTGACGCCCAAAGCGTGTGCCCGGTGGCACTTTCCGCATAGAACGAGTCGCCGCTAAAGGCGATCAGCGGCCGGCGCTGACGAGGGATCAGTGCCGCTGGCAGCGTGCAACCCGCCAGCTCCAGTCCGGCCTCCTGCATCAACTGGCTCCACCGGCGGATCACTTCGGGCCGGGTGACGCCCACCAATACCGAATCCGTACCCGCAATGGGCAGCCAAGCGGCCACTGGTTCCGGATCCGGCGACAACGTATCCAACTGCAGAGCCAGCGCGGCATCCCGATCCTTGGCGGCCACGCCCGGCAGGGCGACCGTTCGGACGACGCATTGATCTTCCGGCAGCACCAGCATCAGTGGCTCTTGCGCCGCGCCGCAGGAGGCAAGCAGGGCACTCACGTCCGCCCCCCAGGCCGCCGCCGGCCGGCCATTCGTGGCAATGATCTGCGTGCCACGCAGTGT
>JBIKMK010000032.1:0-14255 GCA_044359315.1 Bryobacteraceae bacterium
CCCGGCGCGGAAGGCCTTCTCGATCTCGTCGCCCTGCCATTGCGCATAACCGGCTTCGGTGGTCTTGTGCCAGCGCGGCTCCGTGAAGACAATGAAGCGCCCCGGGTGAGCCTTGGCGAACTTGCCGATGCAATCTTCCAACCCCGCGCCCCAGCCGCCGGTCAAGTTCACCATCGTGCGGATGTTCTTGCGGTCCATCACGGGCAGCAGTTCAGTGGGTTCGGCGGCGTAGCGCATGGTGTCGCCGATCTCAAGGCCGGGTGACCAGGAGACGTGCGTGTGCATGTCGATCACCGGATAGCGGGCGCGCTCCACCCGCGACTCGGGCACCCCCAGTTCGCTCTTAGGTTCAAAATCCGGCAAAGGCAGTGAACCGGACTGTTGCGCACGGGCCAAGCCCGCTGACCCGAAAGCCAGCGCAGCGGCGCGCGAGAAGAAATGGCGGCGATCCATGTCTGATAGAATTTCACGCGGCTTACTATGCGGACAACTCTTTTGGCAGAATGTGCGGCAGAATTTTTTGGCACCCTGGTGCTGATCCTGCTGGGATGCGGGGTAGTGGCGTCGGTGGTGCTGTTTGGAAACGGCACGCCAGGCGAAATTGTGAATGGCGGCGTCACCAATATCAACCTCGCCTGGGGCCTGGCGGTGACCATGGGCATCTACACGGCGGGCAAGATTTCCGGCGCTCATTTGAACCCGGCGGTCACGATTGCGATGGCGGTGTTCCGGGGCCTGGGCTGGGGCAAGGTGCTGCCGTACATCGTGGCGCAGGTGGCGGGCGCCTTCACGGCGGCGGCGATCGTGTTCCTGAACTACCGCCCGGCATTTGAAAAGTTTGACCCGGCGCTGGAAAAGACGGCGGGCGTCTTCGCTACCTTTCCGGCCTTCCCGGGGCAACCCGGAGTGGGCTTCATTGACCAGGTGATCGGCACGGCGCTGCTGCTGTTTCTGATCTGCGCCATCACCGACGAGCGGAACTCTTTGCCCGCCGGAAATTTGGCCCCGGTAATCATCGGCCTGGTGGTGGTCGTGATCGGCATGAGCTTCGGTGCACTCCACGGCTACGCCATCAACCCGGCCCGTGACTTCGGCCCCCGGCTGATGACGGCCGTGATGGGCTTTAAGAACAACGGCCTCACCGATGGCAGCGGCGTCTTCTGGGTGCCGATCATCGCGCCGATCCTCGGCGGCATTCTGGGCACCGCAGCGTACGACCTGGGCCTTCGTCGCTTTTTGCCCGAGGCCTAAAGGGCCCGGATGAGCAGCGCGGGGAAGCGCTTTCGGCCACTGACGCGCAACCGCATGGGCTGGGTGTCGGAGCGGTTGAGCCGGTTAAGCCAGCAGTTCGTCGACCATTGCGCCAGAGGTGCCTGTGGGGACGGGCCTGCCCTCGATGTAGGTGCAGGCTTCGGTGTGGCCTCGCTGGCCGCCTTAAAGGCGGGTGCGCGGGTGATCGCCAATGATCTGGAAGCGGCCCATTGCGCCGAAATTGAGCGTCGCGCGCTGGAGAGTTGTTCCGACACGGAGCGGGCACGTTTGACGGTGGCTTGCGGCCGGTTCCCGGAAGATCTGGCGCTGGCCCCGGATTCTTTGGCGGCCGTGCATATCTCAAACGTCCTCCACTTTCTTTCCGGCCGGCAATTGCAACTGGGGATGGAGGCCATCGCGCACTGGCTGCGGCCCGAGGGCAAGCTGTTCATCCAGGCGGCCACGCCCTACCAGTCGCCTTTTGCCGCCTTCATCCCCGAGTACGAGCGGCGGCTTGCGACGCGGGAGCCGTGGCCAGGCTGGCTACCCAAGGTTGGCCTTTACGCCAAGCACCGGCAAATGGGGCAGATGCCGAAAGCCATGCATCTGCTGGATGATCAAGTGCTGCGGCGGGTGACGGAGGCAGTGGGACTGGTGGTGGAGCAGGCCACGCTATGGCGGCGTGACGACCTGCCGCAAGGGCTGTGGCTGGACGGCCGCGAAACCGTGTCGTTGGTGGCCCGCAAGCCCAGTTGAGGATTTCCGGCACACAACTGTGTTTTGCGAGAGAATGTGGCCATGAAGCGCCGCGACTTTCTTGCTGTAGCCGGTGCCGCCCCTTTGGCTTCGGCCGCGCCGTCTGCGCCTACCGCACCGGTCTCCATTGTGAAGGTGCCGGAGTACTCAGGCGACGTGGTCACGGCGATGGCCGAGTTGTTTGACCAGATCGGCGGCTTGGGCCGACTGGTGAAGAACAAGACGGTGACGGTGAAGGTGAACCTGACCGGATCACCGGCTTTGCGGCTGAAAGGCCGGGCGCTGGGCATCACGCATTACACCCATCCCAAGACCATTGGTGCCATGGCTTACCTGATGCATCGCGCCGGGGCCAAGCGCATCCGGTTTGTGGAGAGCGCCTGGGCCACGGCCGGGCCACTGGAAGAATACATGCTGGACTCCGGCTGGAATGTCCGCAACCTGCTAAACGCCGCGCCCAATGTCGAGTTCGTCAACACCAACTCGCGTGGCACCTACAAGCAGTACGCCCGCCTGAAGGCCTCGCACGGCGGCTACATCTTTCCGGGCTTTGATTTGAACGCGTCCTTTGTGGAAACGGACGTGTTCGTGTCCATGGCCAAGCTGAAGAACCATGCCACCTGCGGCGTGACGCTGTCGATGAAGAACTGCTTCGGCAACACTCCGGCGTCGATTTACGGCGACTCCGCCGGTGTCGACGAACCGAACGAAAACCCGACCGCGGGCCGGGGCGCGATCTGCCACGCAGGCCAGCGGCAACCATCGAAATCCGCACTGCCGGAGCTAAACCGGAAGTCACCGCGCGATGCCTACTACCGGATGCCGCGCATTGTGGTGGACGTGGTGGCGTCGCGGCCGATTGATCTGGCCTTTATCGACGGCATCGAGACGATGACGGGCGGCGAGGGGCCGTGGATTCAAAACTCCGGTATCGGCGTGGTCAAGCCCGGCATCCTGCTGGCGGGCACCAACTGCGTCACCACTGACACGGTGGCTACAGCTTGCATGGGCTACGACCCGAGGGCCCCCAAAGGCAAGTTCCCGTTCGCCAAGTGCGACAACTCGCTGCTGCTGGCCGAACAGGCCGGCTTGGGCACCACTGACCTGAACCGCATAGAAGTCACCGGAGTACCGGTCCGAGAGGCCGTTTACCGCTTCCCGAATGTCTGAGCTTCTACAACAACTGGGCGGCGCTTGGGAGAAGCTGACGCTGATCACGGTGATCGATATCGCCGCCGTGGCGATTTTGATCTATCAGTTTCTTTCCAACATCCGGGGCCGGCGCGCGGCGCAGATTGTGCTGGGACTGGCCATTCTGGTCAGCCTCTATGGCTTTGCGGTCTGGTTCGGCTTCCAGTTGCTGAGCACGCTGCTGGCGGCGATGGCCCCCTACACGGCATTCGCCTTGATTGTCGTGTTTCAGTCAGAGATCCGGCGGGTGCTGGCGCGGTTGGGCCGGCGCAAGATCCTGGGCTTTGGTGACCGGCTGGAACGTTATGAGTCGGCCGAAGAGATCCTGCTCGCCATGGAGCATCTGGCGCAACAGCACATTGGCGCGCTGATCGTGGTGGAACGGGAGAGCGGCCTGCGCAGCATGATCGAAAGCGGCGTCGCGCTGGAGTCTTTGTTGCGGCGGGATCTGCTGATCTCGATTTTCCTGCCGCGCGGCCCGATGCACGATGGGGCCGTGATCATCCAGGGGGATCGCGTGGCGGCGGCGGCCTGCTTTCTACCGCTCACCATCAACCCGCAGATGAACAGTCTCGGCACCCGCCACCGGGCAGCGATTGGCGTCACGGAAGAATCGGACTGCCTGGCCCTGATCGTATCGGAGGAGACCGGCCACGTCTCCTACGCGCAGTATGGCGAACTGCACCGTAACGTCGCCCTGGGCGAGATTGAACGCATGCTGACCGGCCGCCGCACACCCACGGGGCGCTGGAAGGAGCCCGCCGCTGAATCCACGCCCGCCGGGCCCGCACCACAAGCTCCCTACCGGAAGTCGGAGTACTAGCCTGATGCCCACCCCCATGCGAGCCGCGGGCCGGATGTTGCGAGCCACATTGTTAGACCATCTCGGGCTGAAGCTGTTCTCCTTGGCGGCGGCCATTTTGCTGTGGCTGGTGTTTGTCGAGGCGCCAGAGCTGACCAGTTCAATCAGCGTCCCGGTGGAGTTCAAGAACTTTCCGGCAGGCCTGGATACCGGGACGGAGATGCCCGACGACGTGCAGCTCCAGATCATCGGCCCCCGCGACCTGCTGGCCAGTTCCGGCTTAGCCAAAACCGCCGTCGTACTTGATTTGTCGAACTTCAACCGGCCCGGCGAACGAACCTATAACGTGGCTGAAAGCGTTTATGGCCTGCCGTCGCGGGTGCGGCTGGTCCGGGCGATTCCATCTCAGCTCCGGCTGTCACTGGAGCCGCATGTCAGCCGTCAGGTGCCGGTGAAGCTGCGTTTCGGCGGACCGGTGCCCGCCGGGTTCATCGTGGCGCAGCAGACTACGGTGCCGGCGAGCGTCACCATCTCCGGCCCGCAGAGCCAAGTCGAGCGAGTGGAGGCCGTCCAGACCGACCCGTTTGAGTTTGCGACAATCAAGTTGGGCGAAGAAGACAAAGATAAGACATTACAGGCCCACCTGCCTGTGTATGTTGGCAGCGCCCGCGTGCGTATCGATTCATCATCCGCGGTCGATGTGAAGATACAGTTGCAACGAATTCGCGACTAGACGCACGGTTCTGTACTGCACCTGTTCACCCGGAGGAAATGAGAAGTGTCGACTACCATAACGACCCCCACGCCTGATTCAGCCACGCGGCAATTGTTTGGAACAGACGGGATGCGAGGAGTGGCGGGCCAATTCCCGCTGGACCCCAAGACGATCTTTGCTTTTGGCCAGGCGCTGGGCAGTTGGGCCACCGCCCATGATGGGCAACAAGTGTTGATTGGCATGGATACGCGCGAGTCCGGACCCTGGATCACGGAGGCCTTGGCGGCCGGCCTGGTCCACCAGGGTGCGATTCCCCGCTTTGCCGGCTTGATTACGACTCCGGGCGTGGCATGGCTGACCAAGACTGGTCCTTTTGTCGCGGGCGTGATGATTTCGGCGTCTCACAATCCCTTCCAGGACAATGGGCTGAAGGTGTTTGACCACTCCGGCTATAAGTTGGCGGATGCGGTGGAGCTGGAATTGGAACAGTCGATCTTTGCGCGGCTGGCGCTGGAAGGACTGACCGGCAGCCTGCCGGTCAGCGTCGATCCGGGTCTGGATGAAGCGTATCTCGAGTACTTGCTTTCGCTGTTCCCTTATCGTCTCGATGGGCTGAAGATCGTGCTGGACTGCGCCAACGGGGCCAGCGTGCACCTGGCACCGGAGCTATTCACGCGGCTGGGCGCGACCGTGGTGAAGATCGGTTGCGATCCGGATGGCAAGAACATCAACCAAGGCTGCGGAGCGCTGCACGTGGAGGCTTTGCGGGACCGCGTGGTGGCCGAGCAAGCGGACGCGGGCTTTGCCTTTGACGGCGATGCCGACCGCTGCATTGCGGTGTCGCGCAGCGGCCGGATCGTCGATGGCGACGCGACGCTGCTGATCTGCGCCCGGCACTTGAAGGCGCAGGGGCGGCTGGGCTCGTCCGTGGTCGCGACGGTGATGTCGAACCTGGGGTTTGAGAAAGCACTGGAACGGGACGGCATTGCGCTGACCCGCGCCAAGGTGGGCGACAAGTACGTCCTGGAACAGATGCATGCCTTGAACGCGCCCATTGGCGGCGAACAGTCTGGCCATGTGATCTTCACCGAGCACGCCACCACCGGCGACGGCATGCTGTCGGCGCTGAAGATGCTGGAGGCGAAAGTAGCGGCCGGCCGCACGCTGGATGAGATGATCTCCGACCTGGTGGTCTACCCCCAGAAGCTGGTGAATGTCCGCCTGAAGGAGCGCCGCCCCGTCGAGACACTACCCCTCGTGCAAAGCGAGATGGCGGCGGCGGAGGCGGTGATGGGCGGCACGGGCCGTGTCCTGGTCCGTTGGTCCGGCACGGAAGCACTGCTGCGCGTCATGGTGGAGGCGGCGAATCCGGAACATGTCGAAACCTGGACTACCCGCATTGCCGACGCGGCTCGGGCGGAGCTGGCTTAGGGCTCGACCTTCACCAGGTTCTTCACCTCGGTGACGCCCTTGGCCTTCTTGCAGAGTTTGTCGACCTTGAGGCGTGCCCGTTCATTGGCCACTTTGCCTTTGACGGTGACGACACCAGCATTCACTTCGACATCAAAGGCACCGCCCTTGACATCCGGGTCATTGGCCAGGATGCGGCGCACCTGGTCATAAATCGAGTCGTCGGAGTGGGCGTTTTTCTGTGCCTGCACGACGCCCAGCGACAAGATCAGGGCGAGGAGAAACGGCAGTATGCGTCGGATCATAAACTTTCTTTCAGGCTAGCCTAAAACGCGTCGTTTGAGCAGGACAGATTCCAGGCCCTACTGGGGCCCGGAGTGCCAGTCCAGTTCATTGATGAAGCTCTCGCTTTCGCGCCATCGGGGCTTAACGGCCACAAACAGTTGCAGCAGCACCTTGCGGCCCAGGAACGACTCAATCTCGGCCCGCGCGGCGGAACCGATCTGCTTGAGGGCCATGCCTTGGGCTCCAATGACAATGCCCTTCTGGCCTTCCCGCTCCACCGTGATGATGGCCCGGATACGGGTGAGCGTCTTTTTGTCTTCCCACTCTTCCACCTTCACGGCGACACTATGCGGCACTTCGTCGTAGGCGATCTGCAAGATCTGTTCGCGGATCATTTCGGCGGCCAGGTAGCGCTCCGGCTGATCGGTGAACTGGTCGGCCGGAAAGATGGCCTTGCCCGCGGGCAGGTACTTGAAAATCGTCTCCAGCAGGTCATCGAGGCCGTTGCCTTGCGTCGCGGAGATGGGGATGTAGTCGTTGAACTCAAATTCGCCCGGCGTGGTGTGCGAATAGTACTGCTGCAGGCGCGCCAGCAGCACATGCGGATCATCCACCAGGTCGACCTTGTTCAGCGCCAGGATCGCCGGTCGCGGCGCAGCCAGGTGGGCGCGACGCAGCGTGTCCAGCGCCTCCCATTCCATCTTGGTCGGTTCGTGCGAATAGTCCGCCACGTAAACGCGCACATCGGGCGCATCCAGGGCTTCCCGCACCGTGCTCATCATGCGGCGGTTAAAGTAACTGTCGGAACGGTGGATGCCCGGCGTATCGATGAAGATGGCCTGACCTGATTCATTGGTGAGGACGCCTTGCACCGAGGTACGCGTGGTCTGCGGCTTGTCGGCCACGATGGCTACTTTTTCGCCCACCAGGGCATTCAACAAAGTTGACTTACCCGCGTTGGGTAAGCCTGCGATCGCGATGAAGCCCACTTTGGGTGGGCCGGCCGGACGAGGCTTGGGCTCGGCGGCTTTCAGCGACGGACGGAGAGGTGCTCCCACGCGCGGGACAAACCTCCGGCGCGGCTTGGATCCTTTTACGGGCAACGCAGCCGCGGGGCTACTTGCAACCGGGCCGCCCGGCACTGCCGGACCGCCGAGCAACACCGGCCCGTCGGCGGGCGCGGCGACGGGCGCGCTGGACCGGACCGGCTTCGCCTGAGCCTTGCGCGGTGGTGCATCCTTGCGTGGTGGTCCATCCTTGCGTGGTTGGGCCAGGGCAGTCCGCTTGATGGGTTTGGCGGCACGGCCACCGGGCGCGACCGGCGCAGCCGACGGGGGCTCACTGGAGCGGTCGCGCTTGGGCGGACGCTGATTACGGTTTGGCTTCGCCATGATCCTCTGATTTCTCAAGTTCGATACGGGACAGCCGGACGCGATCAACGCGCAGGTCGCTCGATTCCAGTATTTCAATCCGGAGGCCATCACGTTCAAGGGCCTCCCCTTTGCGGGGGACGCGCCCCGCCCATTCGGTGGCCAGACCACCAATCGTGGTGGCCTCTACTTCTTCGCCGGGCTCATAGCCCACCAGTTCTTCCAGGCGGTCCAGATCGTAACTGCCGGATACAATGTAGCCGCCCTGGGCATCCGGCTCGTAGTCCCGCTGCGGCTCGTGCTCGTCACGGATCTCGCCGCCCAACATCTCTTCGATCAGGTCCTCGATGGTGACCAGGCCGGCCAGTTCGCCGTATTCGTCAATGGCGATCACCATGTTCTGGCCCGTCTGCTGCATCTGGCGGACCAGTTCTCCGGCACCCTTCTGCTCCGGCACCTGGGCGATGTCGCGCACAAACTCTTTCACCCGGCGCTTAGCGCGCTGCGGTTCCGGCACTTCCCACATGTCGCGCACGTGGATAAAGCCATGGATGTCGGTGGGTGACTTGGTGTAGACCGGGATTCGGGAAAACCGGTGGTTGATCACCAACTGCCGCAGGTCTTCCAGCGACTTGTCTTCCTGGATGGCGATGATCGCCGGGCGCGGTGTCATCACCTCGCGCACCGTTTTGTCGCCGAATTCCAGCACGGTGCGGACTAGTTCGCGATTGCTCTCCTCGATCAGCCCTTCTTCGGCGCCGGCTTCAATCAGCGCTTCGATCTCTTCGCTTTCGCGCTCCTCATCGGGCATCTCTTCTTCGTCTTCGGTCAGTTCCGCGATGGAGCGCAGCGTGGTGAACAGGGAGATCAGCGGCCGCATCAGCAGATACAGCAGCGCCAGCAAAGGCCAGATAAGGATCAGCCACTCGCCGCTGGACCGGCGGTAGATCGCCTGCGGCACCAGATAAGCGGTGACCAGCATAATGCCCAGCGCCCACAGGGCGGCTTCCCAATCGAGACCCACCGCGGCGGTGGTGATCACGCCCATCAACACCAGCAGCGAATGCTTCCAGAAGGAGAACGCCAACGCCCGGGTTTCGGTCGTGCCGTGTTTCCCCAGACGCGCTTCCACAGAGTCTTCAAACAGGCGCTGCAAGTCGGAACTGCGGGCGCGCAGACGCATCGCTTCCAGTAAGCACGTCTGCACCACTGTGACGATGATGATCGCCAGGCCCAACAGGGCCAGCACCGCGACAATCATTCCGGGGCCTTCCCGGCGCGCGCAATCAGCCCTTGCGGCAGCTTGAATTTGCGGCGCCACCGGCCTTCAGCTCGGGCCATCTCGCCACAGTCGCGCTCATGATCGTAGCCGGCCAGATGCAGCGCGCCGTGGATCATCAGGATGCGCACCTCCGCATCCACGGTGTGGCCAAATTCCCGCGCCTGGGCCAACGCCCGCTGATAGGAGATGGCGATTTCATTGGAGCCCGGGAACGACAGGACGTCGGTGGCCTCCGCCTTGCCGCGAAACTTCCGGTTCAATTCCTCAATGTGCTCGTCGGTGGTGAGCACGCAGATGAAGTCAGTGATCGCCTGTGCAACCTTGTGCGCAAACGCCTGAAGGTCGCGGCGGGCGATGGCGGAGCAGCGGTGCTGAAACAGCACCCGGTTTTCAACCGGCATGGTCTTTGGGTTCGTAAGCGACATCAACCGGGGCAACACCCGGCGGCGAAGTCAGGGCCGTGGCCGCCGCATCGGCTGGACGTTCCGCGTTGTCCAGTTTGAGCGAGAGTTGGCGTCCGGTGGTGGCCACCTGATACCGGTCATACGCCTTCACCACACGCTGCACCAAAACGTGGCGCACCACATCGGTGTCGTCAAAGTGGATAAAGGTGATGCCGGGCACACCGCGCAGGACATCATTGGCATCCAGCAAACCACTGCGGCGCCCGGTGGGCAGATCGATTTGCGTGACGTCGCCCGTGATCACCATCTTTGAATTGAACCCCAAACGCGTCAGGATCATCTTCATCTGTTCCTGCGTCGTGTTCTGGGCTTCGTCAATGATGATGAAGGCATCGTTTAAGGTGCGTCCGCGCATGAACGCCAGGGGAGCCACCTCAATCGTATTGCGCTCCAGCAGCTTTTCCACCCGCTCGGCTTCCAGCATTTCAAACAAGGCATCGTAGAGCGGGCGCAGGTAGGGGTCCACCTTTTCCTGCAATGTGCCGGGCAAGAAGCCCAACCGTTCGCCGGCTTCCACCGCCGGACGAGTCAGCACGATCCGGCTGACCTTCTTCGACAGAAACGCAGCCACGGCCATCGCCACGGCAAGGTATGTCTTGCCGGTGCCTGCCGGACCGATGCCGAACACCATGTCGTTGCGTTCGATGGCTTCCACATAACGCCGTTGATTGACGCTGCGGGGGGCCAGAACCTTTTTGCCAAAGCTGCGCTGTTTGCCCGACAGGACCAGTTGCCGCAGGCTTACTTCGCTATCTTCCGTGACGACGCGCAGGAAAGAGTGAAGATCGCCATTGGAAAACACATGGCCATCCCGCATCAGGCTGGAATAGTCTTCCAGTATCCGGATCGCGCGGGCCACGCACGCATCCTCGCCTTCTACCTCAATGCAATCCGCCAGCAGATGAGTACGGACGCTGAGGGCCGTTTCCAGCAGGCGGATGTTCTCGTCACGGGTTCCGAAAAGTGACTCAATGCCCCGGCTAATCTGAATGGTGGAGCGCATGCTACGGGTGAGGGTGGGAAACAGCGGCGGTGTTCCGCGGAAGCGGAATTAACAACATGCTGACCACTATTGTAGCACGGGATTTGCCGGCCTCTCGCAGGAAATCTGCACTCATCAGAACAGTTTCATAGAAACTTGCATTCCTGGCGGCGCGGCAACTAAGCCGAAGCTTAGGCCAGCAGGGTGGCTACACCCAAGCGTCCCTCGTGCCGCTCCAGGCGGGTGCGCAATTCCAGACGGGCGCGCAGTAGGCGCGACTTAGCCGCTGCAATTGAGATGCCCAATTGTTCAGCCACGTCGGCCATCGGCAGTTGCTGCACATCGCGCAGCAGAAAAACGTTCCGCAGCAGCGGAGGAATGCGCGCGATCTCGCCACGCAAGATTTGCCCTACCTCGGTTCGCCCCAGAGCTTGTTCCGGCGTGTCCGATTGCTCCGGCAGATCCAGAGCCATCTGCTCTTCACCCTGCACCGCATCTTCCAGATAGACCAAACGGGCGCGCTTCATCTGACGCAGGCGCATCAGGCACTGGTTCACCACAATTCGCGTCAGCCAGGTGGAGAACTTTGCGTCCTGATGAAATTGGCCAATGTGCTCATAAGCTTTCCAGAGAGCATTCTGGACCTCATCCTCAGCGTCAGAACGATCTCGCAGAATGGATAAAGCCAACTTTAAGCAAGAGTTCTGGTGACGGCGGATCAGCTCCGCGAAAGCCGCGTTGTCCCCTTGCTGAGCGAAAACGACTAGCTCCTCGTCCGCAACTGCTTTCAACTCCATCGAAATTTTTTGCATCGTGAACCGCCTAATTTCGTCTCACACTTAACTGCTTATGATTGATACTAACACCGTCGAGTCGTTTAAGCTAGACAAAAATCAAGTTCAGTTTAGCGAAACGAAAACAGGGCCCGATCTTTTAACCCCGGGTGAAGAGACTTCCAGTTCTGTTGATAATGGTGCTCGCGAGAGTGGCGACGCGACGGTTCGGCGAGCTCTGTCCAGCTATGAGATCGGCGCGAAGCTTCGCTCACTCCGGCTGAAGAAGAAGATTGCGTTGGTCGATTTGGGCAAGCACACGGGCCTGTCGGCTTCCATGCTCTCCCAGTTGGAGAACGGCAAGCTGGTTCCCACGCTGCCGACGCTGGCCCGCATTGCGATGGTGTTTGATGTCGGCCTGGACCACTTTTTTGGTGACCGGCGCCGCACGAAGCTCTTCTCCATCGTCCGGGCGCAGGACCGGATGAAGTTTCCCGACCGGCCCACCTCCGCGAAGCCCGACTTCTGGTTTGAGAGTTTGGCCTACTCGGCCCAGGACAAGAGCCTGCAAGCGTATCTGGCCGAGTTCCCGGAACGAAACGGTTCGGAAGTGCGCGAGCATTCGCATGAGGGAGCAGAGTTTCTGCATGTCATGAGCGGTGCCGTGGCGATTCGCTACCAGGATGAAGAGTTCGTGCTCCGGCAGGGCGATAGCGTCTACTTTGATGCCTCCGAGCCGCACTCCTACCGTGGCTTGGCCCCCGAGCCGTCCAAGGCGCTGGTGATTACCACACCGCCCCGGGCGTAGCCGGTACCAACCGCGTTCAGCGGGCTCCGCCCTTCTGGCCGGGGCGCCAAGCCCTATAATTCGAAGTGTGATTGCTGTCGCTACCTTGGCTGCCACACTCGTCGCGGCGGACTGGACTCTTTACCGGTCATTGCCTTTTGAGGTCCAAACGGACCGGGACAAAAAGCACGCTCGCGAGGTGCTGAACCACCTCGATCAACTCCGGTGGGCGTTCTCGCAGATCACCGGCAAGATGGAGCCCCGCTCGCTTTGGCCGGTGAAGGTGATCATCACGCGGGGCACGACTTCGGCCCAACTCAAGCTGGTCCACGATGCCTGGGTGGGTACGCTGAACGAAAAAGCGGATGTCCCCCCGGCGTGGAATGCCCAGCTCACCCGCATCCTCATCGAAGATAATCTGGGCCGGATGACGCCCGGGATTGAGAACGGATTGGCGGATATTCTTTCAACGGCCGAGGTCTCCGGCACTCACATCATTCTGGGGCAGCCGATCCCTCAGCCAACGCTGGATTGGGCGCGCATGCATGTGCTGGTGACCAATGAAGAGTACCGGGGCCGGGTAAAGGTCCTGATCGCCAATCTCTCCAAAGGCATCGATGCCGGCGTCGCGTTCCGCAATGGCCTGGGCAAAAGCGCGGACGAGATCGACAAGGAAGCCCAGGCGCAGTTGGCGGCCAAGACCGTACCCACCTTCGACATGGCCGGCAAACCGGTGAATGCCCAGCGCGACTACCAGGCCCGCGAGGTGGACGAGGCCACCGTGAAAGCGCTGCTGCAACCGGAATCGGGCCCGCAAACGGCGCTTGGCCTGATGGCGGTGAATGACTTCGACGCCGCCGCCAAACTGAAGCCGGAATGGGCGGAACCCTGGAAGCTGATGGCCGCCCTGGAACAGGAGCCCGGCAAGAAGGCCGGCCTGATGAAGAAGGCCGCCGAGCTTTCGCCACGCGACGGAAAGCTCTGGACGGAATTCGCCCTACTGATGCACAGCTACAACCGTTTTGCGGATGCCGACAAGGCCTGGGCCGGGGCGGAACGGGCCGCCGCCGATCTTCAGGAGCGCCAGCAGATTCGCGCCCGCCGCGAAGGTCTGGTGGAGGCACGCCTACAGGCCGAGGAGGATGCCCGCCGCGAGGCGAAGTTGGCCGAGGAGCGTGAATTGCAGCGTCTGAAGAACGAAGCGGTGGCCCGTATCCGCGAGGCCGAAAACAAGATCAACGGGGGCAAGGCCGCGCTCGATCCAGACAAGAAGATCGAAGCGTGGTGGGATGGACCCAAGGGTGATGCGAAAGTCACCGGACGCCTGACCCGCGTGGATTGCCTGGGCAAGCAACTCCGGTTGGCGGTCCAGATCGAGGCGGGCAAGACGGCGCAGCTACTGGTGACGGATCCCGGAAAGATCGCGATTGAAGGCAAGGGCGAACTGACGCTGGGTTGCGGCCCGCAACGGGTGGCCCGGCCAGTGATGGTAGAGTTCATTCAGAAAATGGACCCCAAGATGAACACCGTCGGCGAGGTCGCGGTCATCCGCTTTCCATGAGCATTCCCTTCCGCTGGGTAGTGGTAGGGATCTTCATGCTGTCGAGCGCGTTGAACTATCTGGACCGCCAGATCATCGCCGCCGTCGCCCCTACTTTAAAAATTGAGTTCGGGCTGAACAACCAGGACTTCGGCTACATGCTGTCGTTGTTCTCGGTCACCTATGCCCTGTCGTCGCCGATGATGGGGCTGTTCCTGGACCGCTTCGGCCTACGTGGCGGCTTTCCTTGGGCGGTAGCGCTGTGGTCCCTGGCCGGCATCGGCTCCGGTCTGGCGTCCAGCTTTGCGGGGCTGTTGACGGCGCGAGCTGTCCTGGGTGTGGGCGAAGCGGCCGGCATCCCCTCCACCGGCAAGGTGGGCCAGATGTATCTGGAACCCAAGGAGCGGGCGATCGGCGCCGCTCTCAGCCAGATCGGGCTCAGCATGGGCGCCATCGGTGCCCCGTGGCTGGTGAATCTGGTGACGCCGCATTATGGCTGGCGCGGAGCATTCGTGGTCGCCGGTTTGCTCGGCTTTGTGTGGATTCCCCTCTGGCTATTGCTCGAAAAGCGAGCCACCAAGTTTCCCGCCGCCAGTCAAGGCAAGGCCACGGACATGCTGAAGGACCCGCAGATGATCGGCTTCATC